>JABFYB010000734.1 GCA_013361475.1 Hamadaea sp. | reverse complement strand
GCCCGCGATCAGCTGCCGCCCGAGGAACAACGCGGTCGAGCCGGTCGAGCAGTTGTTGTTGACGTTGCTGATCGGGATGCCGGTCAGGCCGAGTTCGTAGAGTCCCCGCTGGCCGCTGGTGGAGTCGCCGTAGACATAGCCCGCGATGGCCTGCTCGACCTGGGCGTACTCGATGCCGGCGTCGGCCAGCGCCGCCTGGCCGGCCTCTCGCACGAGCTGTGGATAGTCGACGCTGTTCCCGTCGGCGTCGACGCTGCCGGGCTTGCGGAACGGCGTCATCCCGACGCCGACGACATAGACGTTGCGGCTCGAAGCGTGGCTCACACTCGAAGGTTACTCGCGGGTACATCGGCGCGCCACAGCGCGTACAGGGCGAGTCCGGCCGTCACGACCAGCGGCGCGCCGTCCCGGACGAGCCCGTCGCCGTCCAGCAGCAGCCAGCACAACGGCAACTGCACGGCCAGCGCCACCAGCGTCAGCAGGATGACCACGGGGCGCGGCCAGCGCTTGCCCCGGAGCAGGAAGAACGTCACGATCCCCATCAGGTAGCTCATCCCCAGCGCGGCGATGAACCAGATCGCGATCACCGGCACGAGGGTGACGCGCCCGTCGAGGACCAGCCCCACCGCGACGATCGCCGGGACCAGCATCAGCGGCCCGTACGCCAACCCGGCGACCCGGGCGGTCAGCAGCCACCCCGACACCGGCGGCCGTTTGGGCTCGACGTGTTGCAGGGAGAGCCCGCTGCGGTCCATCACCAGGCGGCGTGGCGGCCGCTGCAGGTGCGCCGCCAGCTCGTCGGACCGGTAGAGCAGCACGAGGACGGCAGTGCACAGCAACACCAGCACCAGGAACCCGAGTACGCCCGGCGCGGCGGGCAGGCCCTGCTTCGGCACCACCAGGCGGGCGACGGCGAACAGCGTCGTCACGCAGAGGATGAGCCCGAACGGGCGAGCGCTCGCCCGGCCCAGCCGCACCTGGCGGATCAGCAGCAGGAAGCCCAGCGAGCGCAGCAACGCCCACCCTGTACGCACCGCCAGACCCCAGTCGCCGCCTTGGGCGTACCACCAGATGAGCACCTCGACCACCACGGTGGCGAGCGCGGTCACGGCGAGCAACCACTGGAGGAGGCGGACCATGCGCCCGAAGATACTTCAGCTCGCGCAGCGTCCGCGATGGCCGGTCAGAGCAGGCCCCGAGCCATGGCGGTGGTGACGGCGGCGGTGCGGTCGTCGACGTCGAGCTTGCTGAACACCCGCAGGAGGTGGGTCTTCACCGTCGCTTCCGAGATGTGGAGCTCGCGGCCGATGTCGCCGTTGGTCAGGCCGCGCGCCACCAGTCGCAGCACCTCCGCCTCGCGGGCGGACAATCCCGGCTGAACCGGTTGGCGCACCTGGCGTAGCAGGCGCCCCGCGACCGCCGGAGCCAGCACTGTCTCGCCCCGGGCGGCCGCACGCACGGCGTTGGCCAGCTCCGCCGGGGCGGCGTCCTTGAGCAGGTAGCCCGACGCGCCCGCCTCGACCGCACGCAGGATGTCGGCGTCGGTCTCGTAGGTGGTGAGCACCACGATCCGGCTGCGCGACGCCCGGCTCAGGATCTTCTCCGTCGCGGTGGCGCCGTCGCCGCCCGGCATTCGCAGGTCCATCAGGATCACGTCGGGAGTGAGCGCTGCCGCCGCCGTGACCGCCTCGGGGCCGGACGCCGCCTCGCCGACGATCCGCAGATCGGGTTCGGCCTCCAGCATGCCGCGTAGTCCGGCCCGCACGACCGGGTGGTCGTCGACGAGCAGCACGGTGATCATGCGCGCACCTCCAGGGTGATCGTGCAGCCGAGACCGGGCGCGCTGTCCACTGTGAGCAGTCCACCGACCTGGGCGGCTCGCATGCGCATTCCGTCGAGCCCGAAGCCGCCGTGCGTCGCCACGGGGTCGAAACCCCGGCCGTCGTCTCGCACTGTCAGGAGCACGCGGTCGGCGGCGTAGACCAGGTTCAGCGTCACGTCCGTCGCGCTCGCGTGGCGGCGAATGTTGGTGAGCGCCTCCTGGGTCGCCCGCAGCAGCACTACCTCGGTGGCGGTCGGCAGCAGAACCGGGTCGCCGCTCATGGCGTACGCGACGGTGACACCGGTCTCCTCGGCGAGCCGGTCGGCCTGGCGACGGATCGCCTGGTCCAGCGACGCCGAGTCCAGCGCGGCCGGCGCCAGCGCGGCGATGAGCGCCCGTGACTCGGCCAGGTTCTCCCGAGCGGTACGCACGGCGAGGTCGACATGGCCACGGGCGCGGGCCGGATCACGGTCCAGTTCCGGCCCGGCCGCCTGAAGCAGCGTGATGATGCTGGTGAAGCCCTGGGCGAGAGTGTCGTGGATCTCACCCGCGAGCCGTGAGCGTTCCTCGGCCACACCGGCCAGGTGGGACAGTCGCGCCACCTCGGCCCGGCTCGCCTCCAGCTCCCCGATCAACGCCAGGCGCTCCTCGCTCTGCTTGATCACCCGGACGATGAAGACGCCCATGAGCACCGACAAGGCCATGCCGAAGAAGGACATGATCATCGTAGTCCGCGTGTCGCCGGGGTCGGCCCGGCCGATCAGCGCCGCCGCGACCGGAAGCAGGTTCGCCCCGATCGCGCCGGCGATCGCCTGACCGAGCGGCAGGCTCATGAACATCAGCGGAGACAGCACGAAGTTGATGTACGCCGAGATCGGCACCGCCGTGACCGCCACGGCGGCCAGCCCGAGCTGCGCTCCGATGAACGGCCACAAGCGGCGTCCCTCGACGTCGGCCAGGATGAGCGGCCGTCCCCACCAGGTGTAACACGCCGCCATCAGGGTCAGGGCCACGGTTGCCGCCACCGCGCGGGCCGTCGCCCCGGGACTGTGGCCGACGGCCACGAGCACCAGAACGACGGTGTATCCGATCGCGAAGTACACGTCCCAGATCCGCATGCTCGCGTACCAGGACTGGGAGCCGCTCATCGCTGCTCGGTCCACCGGAAGGTCATCAGGCACGCCGCCAATCCGACCACACACCATGCCCCGAGCACGAGCGCGGTCCGGCCCGGCTCCCAGCCGCCGGCCATCTCGTGCGCGGCCATCGAATCCGGCAAGAACACCGAGCGGAATCCCTGACCCATCCACTTGACCGGGAAGAACGACGCGACCGTCACCATCCACTGGGGAAGCATCGTGATCGGGTGCACGAAGATCCCGGAGAGGAACTGGAGTGCGACGACCGGCACGTTCAGCACCACGCCCGCACTGCGCGACGAGCGTACGAGGGAACTGGCGGTGACTCCCATCGCCGTGCAGGCCACGATGGACAGGACCAGCACCCAGGCGAAGGTCAGCCAGCGCCCGGGTTCGTCGGGCAGCGGCATGTCGAAGACGGCCACCCCGACGCCGAGCATCAGGGCGACCTCGGCCACCGTCGCGACGGCCACGACGGTGAGCTTGCCGATGAAGTACGCCAGCACGGTCATCGGCGTGCCGCGCAGCCGCTTGAGAGTGCCGTCCTCGCGGTCGGCCGCGATTCCGACGCCCATGGTGATGAACGCCGTCGAGATGATCCCGTACGCGATCATGCTGGCCGAGAAGACCTGCGCCGCCGAGGCCTCCGAATGATCGCCGTAGGAGTCCTTGAAGATCGATCCGAGCAGGACGAGCAGCAAGGCCGGGAAGATCAGGCTGAACCCGACGGCCTCCCGGCTCCGCAGGAACTGGCGCAGTTCGACCGCGCCCCGGGCCAGACCCAGGCGGCCGCTGGAGGGCAGGGCGGCAGTGCTCATCGGGCTTCTCCGATCAGGCTCAGGTAGGTGTCTTCGAGGGTGGGACGGGAGACGGTGACATCGTCGAGCGCGCCCTCGGCGGAGCGCTGCGCGATGAAGGCGACGGGGTCGGCGGTGTGTTCGGTGTGGCGGCCACGGCCGTCGGTCCACGTCACCGTGGCGAGTTGCGCCCCGCGGCCGCCGATCGAGCCGGGGGCGCCCTCGGCCACGATCCGCCCGGCGGCGATCACCGCCAGCCGGTCGGCCAGCACCTCGGCCTCCTCGAGGTAGTGCGTGGTGAGCAGGATCGTGGTGCCCTCGCCGCTGAGCAGCCGGATGAGGTTCCAGAACTGACGGCGGGCCTCGGGGTCGAAGCCGGTGGTGGGTTCGTCGAGGAACAGCAGCTCCGGGTGTCCGATGATGCCGACCGCGACGTCGAGGCGGCGGCGCTGCCCGCCGGACAGGGTGCGTACGCGGGATTTCGTCTGCTCGGTCAGGCCGACGAGGTCGACGACCTCCGCTACTGGACGGGAGACCGGATAGCAGGCCGCGAAGTGGCGTACGGCCTCGGCGACGGTCAGGTCGGCCAGATCGTGAGCGGACTGCGCGACGATGCCGATCCGCGCCCGCCAGCGTCGGCCGGCCGTGCCCGGGTCCTCGCCGAGCACGTTGACCTCGCCGCCCGACCGGCGACGATGGCCCTCCAGAATCTCCACCGTGGTGGTCTTGCCCGCCCCGTTCGGGCCGAGCAGGGCGAATACCTCGCCCGAGTCGATGGCCAGGTCGAGTCCGTCGACCGCCGGCCGGCCGGCGTACGCCTTGCGCAAGCCCCGAACCGTGATGGTTTTCGTCATGGTCTCAGCGTCGCCGCCGGACGGGGTGCGGCGGGACGGCCGGCCGACGTAACTCGGGTGTCCACCGACCGGTGGACACCCGAGGGGCTTGCGCTTTCTAGCTACAGTGGACGGTCCAGGTCGTCGTCCGGGCGGCTCCACATGCCCGGCTCACCCGTCGGACGCTGCCCCCGCATGCCGGGATCAGGCATCCCGGCGTCCGGCATCCCCGGCTGCCGCGGCGCGCCCGTCTCGTACGCGGACTGCGACTCGTACGTGGTGCCCGGGTCCCCGGCGAGTCCGGAGCGGCCGCTCTCGACACGACCGCCCTCGACGCTGCCGCGCCAGGCGCCGGTCTCACTGCCGCGCTGCTCGATGAACTCCTTGAAGTTCTCGAGGTCCTCCTTGACGTGGTGGCCGACCATGCCGGTCTTGTCCGCCACGTTCTCGGCGAAGCCCTCAGGCTCCAGGTCCAGCTGCGCGGTGACCCGGGTGTGGTCCGAGTCGATGGGCTGGAAGGTCACCGTGCCGCCCTGGCGGGTGCCGCTCGTCGACATCCACGCCACCCGGCTGTCCGGCTGCTGCTCGGTGATCTGCGCGTCGAACTCACGGCGTACGCCGTTGATCTCGACCGTCCAGTGGGTCAGGGTGTCGTTGATCTGCCGGACCTCCTTGACCCGCTTCATGAACTTCGGGAACTGCTCGAACTGGGTCCACTGGTTGTACGCGGTGTGGATCGGCACCGCGACCTCAACGGTCTCGGTCTGGCTGGACATGCCAGCTCCTTTCGTCGTCCGACCGGTCCGGTCACATTCGGCGAAGGCGCGTTTGACCTCGTCGAGCCCGGGTATCGCAGCGCTCGCTCCCTGGAGACCGGAGGTGTGCGATGAGCGGAGTTCCGCTGCCGGGGCTCGAAGAACTGCTCGACGACGTCTACGTCGCCGACGAGCGCGTGACCCGGGAGGAGATAGTCCGCCGGGCCACTGCGGCGGATCTGCCCGCCGAGACGCTCAGCCGGCTCGACGCGCTGCCCGAAGGCGAATACGAGCGCGACGAGGTGGCTGAGTCGATCCGGCTGATGTCCGCCGAGCGTGACGCTTGACCGGTTGTCTCTGCCATGCCGGGCAACTACCCGGCCGGGGCGGAGGTATGCGGCCGAGCGCAAGATTCTCCCGAATCGCCCCCGATGCCGCAGAAGCGGCCCTAGCATCGGAAGCGCCCGGAGTCCGCGGGGGACCTGGGCGTACGGGGGTTGACATGGGCATCTCGGACAAGATCGCGGACGCCGTCGACAAGGTCTCCGACAAGCTCGGCGGCGACGACAAGCTGAAGGAACACGTCGACACCGCGGCCGGCAAGGCCGACGACGTGACCGGCGGCAAGCTCACCGGCGGCATCGACAAGGCATCGGACGCCGCCAAGGACATCATCGACAAGTAGGCGATCTCGTTCCGGCGAGGGCGGCACGCTCGGCGCGCCGCCCTCGCCGCCGGTCGTCCATCGGGTGCGGTCGGTTCCGGTGGGTCCGGCTTATCGGGAGCGGGCGTCGAGTCGTAGCGACTGCCAGGAGCCGTCGGCCGCCCAGCCGCCGTCCACCGACAGGGTCACGCCGTTGACGAACGCGCTGCGCTGGGGATCGGCGAGGAACGCGACCGCCTGCGCGACGTCGTCCGGGGTGGCGAACCGGCCCAGCGGCACATGGTCGACGATGTCGTCGTCGCCGTACGCGCCCTCGCCCTGCGACGCGTCGTCCATCGGAGTCTTCACCCAGCCCGGGCACACCGCGTTCACGCGTACGCCGCGGCCGCCCCACTCCACGGCCAGCGTCCGGGTGAGCCCGATCAGCCCGTGCTTGCTCGCGTTGTACGCCGCCCGGTCGGCGATGCCGAACAGCCCGGCCACCGACGCGATGTTCACTATGGATCCGGCGCCGGCCGCCAGCATCTGCCGCCCGAACGCCTGGCAGAGCAGGAACGGGCCGGTGAGGTTCACGTCGACGACCTGGCGCCACAGTGCCGCCGGAGTCTCGTCGGCCGGGCTGATGCAGGCGACGCCGGCGTTGTTGACCAGGACGTCGATCCGGCCGTAGCGCTCGTTGACCGCCCCGGCGTACGCGGTCACGTCCGCCTGGCTCGTGACGTCGCCGACGACGGTCAGCGCGTCCGGGAAATCCGTGATCTCCTGCCGGTCGAGGAGGGCGAGCCGGAAGCCGGCCGCCGCGAGCACTTCGGCGATCCGGGCGCCGATGCCTTGGGCCGCACCGGTTATCGCGGCGACCGGCGCGTCCGGCCGGTCGGGGGAGGGTGTCGTCATGCCGTCACCCTAGGCGGTGTCGCGCCGCGTCCGGGTTTGCTCGTCAGACCCACCGGGTAGCGTCAGCCCCGATGAGATCACTTCTGTCGTTCCCCCCGTTCCACCTGCTGCACACTCTGCGGTTGCGCCGCGCGGCGCGGCAGGTGTTCGGCTGGCGTCGCCTGCGCGACGGGCAGCTGGCCGCGATGCGGTCCATCATGTCGGGTCAGGACACCCTCGTGGTGCTGCCCACCGGGGCCGGGAAGTCCGCCGTCTACCAGATTCCGGCGACCCTCCTGCCCGGTCCGACGATCGTCATCTCGCCGCTGCTCGCGTTGCAGCAGGACCAGCTGGCGTCGTTGAACGATCGTGGCATTCCGCAACTGCGCGCCGTGCGCATCAGCTCGGCCGAGACGCCGACCCAGCAGGCGGCCGCCCTGGCCGAGGTGCGTGAGGGCCGGGCGCGGTTCCTGTTCACCACGCCCGAGCAGCTCGCCGATCCCGAGCGGGCGCGGCAGGTCCGCGAGCTGCGGCCCTCGCTCGTCGCCGTCGACGAGGCGCACTGCATCTCCGCGTGGGGCTACGACTTCCGGCCCGATTACCTCGGGCTCGGCCGGTTCATCAGCGACCTCGGTCGGCCACCGGTCGTCGCGTTGACCGCGACCGCCTCCCCGCCCGTCCGCGAGGACATCGCCGCCCGGCTGGACCTGCGCCGCCACCGCACCATCGTGTCCGGTTTGGACCGCCCGAACCTGCACCTGGAGGTGGCGTACTGCTCCGACGAGCAGTATCGGTGGCGACGGCTGCAGGCCTTCCTGAAGGAGGAGGACGGCCGCTCCGGCATCATCTACGTGCCGACCCGGCGCGCCGCCGAGGAACTGGCCGACCGGCTGGTCTCGGCGGGGTTCAAGGCGGCGTTCTACCACGGCGGCATGGCCGGGGGCGTCCGCGAGAAGCGGCATCTGGAGTTCAGCGACGGCGAGATCCCCGTCATGGTGGCGACCTCGGCCTTCGGAATGGGCATCGACAAGCCCGACATCCGATGGATCGCGCACGTGGCGTTGCCCGATTCGCCCGACAGCTACCTGCAGGAGATCGGCCGGGCCGGTCGCGACGGCCAGCCGGCCCGCACCCTGTTGCTGTGGCGGATGGAAGACGAGGCGCTGCAACGGTTCTTCAACGGCGGCTCGCCGGACCACGCCGAGCTGCGTGACCTGGCGGCGCTGCTGCGTACCGGGGGACCGGCGACCAAGACGCAGCTGAAGGAGCGCAGCGGACTGAGCGCCCGCAAACTCGCCCAGCTCCTCAGCCTGCTCGAGGAGGTCGGCGCGGCCGACACGCTCGCCACCAACAAGGTCGTGAGCCCGCGATACGCGCCGGAGCCGGTCGCGGCGGCGAAGGCGGCCCTGGCCCAGTTCGAGCGGCGGCAGGCGGTCGGGCAGACCCGCGGCGACATGATGCGGGCCTACGCGCAGAGCCGGTCCTGCCGCGCCCAGGTGCTGCTGGCGTACTTCGGCGAGCACGTGGCCAAGCAGTGCGGGCACTGCGACAACTGCCACGTGCGACCGGGTGAGGGCGTCTCCGACGACCGCCCGTTCACCGTGCACACCGGCGTACGCCACGCGGAGTGGGGCTCGGGCCTCGTGCTCGGCTACGACGGCGACAAGATGACGGTGCTGTTCGACGAGGTCGGCTACAAGACGCTGTCCGTGCCCGTGGTGCGAGCGCAGCAGCTGCTCGTGGTCGACTAAATTACGACAGGCTTCACCGACTCGAGGGGGTAAACGTGAACGGCTTCACCGACGCCGAATGGGGACTGCTGGTCGGCCTGCCGCAGGCCGTCCTGCTCGCCGCCAGCGCGGCCGAGGAGGACGGCGCCCGCCGGACGGCCGCCGAGAACGCGGCCGGAATGGCGGCGATCTCCGACGGCCGGGACTCGGCCAGCGAACTCGTGCGGACGGTCGCCGCCGAGATCGTCGCCCGGCTGGGTGACCCCGACGGTGAAGAGGAGGCGAGCCTGCCGGTCTTCGCACCCGGCGACCCGGTGGCGGTGGCGGCCGACGCGCTCGACCGGGCCAAGGCGGCGGCTCAGCTGCTCGACGAGCGCGGGCACGAGGCCGACGCGGCGGCGTACAAGCACTGGCTGGTCACCATCGCCGAGGAGGTCGTCACCGCGGCGTCCAGCGGCGGCCTGCTCGGCATCGGGGGCACCGAGGTCAGCGCGGCCGAGCAGTCCTTCCGCGACGATCTGGTGCAGGTGCTCAACGACTGAGCCGCCGGGGCCGGTCACCACGATCTGGTTGGCACTTTCGGCGTACGCGGGGAATGCTGACCAGATGCACGACGAACCGGTCGCGGTGGCGCGAGATCTGGTCCTGGAACTGTTCCCGCTGGCCCGATGGGCGGTGCTGGCGGGCAGTGTCCTGACCGCGCACCGCACGCCCGGTTCCGACCTGGACATCGTCGTGGTGTTGCCGGACGGAGATTCGCAGGCGCCGCACCGTGATTCGCGCTATTACCGCGGCTGGCCGGTCGAGCTGTTCGTGCACGACGAGCAGTCCATGACGTACTACCTGGACAAGGACGTCGCCGAGCGGCGTCCGGTCCTGCATCGGATGATCGCGACGGGACTGCCGATCCTCGGCGATCCCGGCGACCGCCCCGCGCGCTGCGCCCGGGTGCTGGCCGCCGGGCCGCGCGGGCTCAGCGACGCCGACCGCGAATACGTCCGCTACGGGCTGACCGATCTGCTGGACGATCTCGCCCACGCCGTCGACGCGGGCGAGCGCACGGTGATCGCGACCGCGTTGTGGACGGCGTCGGCCCAGCAGGCGCTGGCGCTGGCCGGGCACTGGACCGGGACGAGCAAGTGGCTGCTGCGGGAACTGCGCGACCTGGACGCCGACCTGGCCGAGCGGTGGCTGGCGGCGGCGGGCGACC
>JABFYB010000822.1 GCA_013361475.1 Hamadaea sp. | reverse complement strand
CGAGACCTTGGCGTCGCGCTGGAACAGCCCGTCGGCCCACTGCCTGAACAGCGCGCGGTCGCTGCTCGGCACGCCCAGCAGCTCGGCGATGACGATGACGGGCAGCGGGTAGGCGAGGTCGCTCACCAGCTCCACGCGGTCGCGGCCGGCCACCGCGTCGAGCAGTTCGTGCGTGATCGCGGCGATCCTCGGTTCGAGGTCGGCGACGACCTTGCGGGTGAACGCGCTGCTGACCAGCTTGCGCAGCTTGCCGTGCTCGGGCGGGTCGATCTGGGTGAGGAACCCGGCCAGCGAGAACTCCTCCGGGATCATCCCCTTCGGCAGCAGCCGCATGGTGTCGGAGGAGAACGTCGTGGGGTCGCCGAGGATGTCGTGGACCTCCTGGTAGCCGTGGACGTTGTACATCCCGGCGGCGGGGTCGTGCTCGACGGGCGGGCCCGATCGGGGGCCGCGCAGCCAGAAGTGCTGTTCGGAGATGCCGTACCGTTCGACGATGTCGGTCATCGCCTCTCCTTCAGTCGTAGATCCACTTGCGGTAGGGCGGGATCAGCTCCTCGAAGATCGCGACGTACTCGGCCGCCGCGGCGGCGAGCGTCGCCGGGTCCGGCTCCTCGGCCGGCTCGAAGGCGTGGCGCACGGTGAAGGCCAGCGCGTCGGCCTTGGCCTCGTCGTCCAGCTCGGACCCGGAGGTGTCGAGCCCGTCGAGGACGTAGAAGCCGGTGGACGCGGCGGCCATCGTGTACCTCGGGTGCGGCATGTCGGCCCTGAGCAGCGCGTACCGATCGGCGACCGCCTGGAAACGGTCGGTCGCGTGCAGGTCGTGGCTGCGCAGCGGGTGATGGGCCAGCTTGCCCAGCAGCTCGGTGTCCGTGGTGAACAGCGCCCGCAGCAGCGGCCTGCGGATCACCGCGAGGAAGGACGCCCGCGCGAACAGGTGCGGCCGCGCCTGCCCGGGGTCCCGCCGTAACAGCGCGGCGAACTCCTCGACGACCTCGATCGACTCGCGCAGCAGCAGCGCCTCGAACACCTCGTCCTTCGTACGCCAGTGCAGGTAGACGGTGCCCTTGCCGACACCGGCCCGCTTGGCGACGTCCTCGACGGTGACCTTCCGGTAGCCGTGTCGCAGGATCAGCTCGCCCGCGGCGTCGAGGATCCGGTCTGCCCTTTCGGCCATTCGCGCACCTCGTGACTGGATGAGAAATCCGGTCATCGGTCACGGTACGCCTCCTGGCGGACTCGGACAAGGGAGCACGCGCGCCACCCGCACCCGCACCCGGCCGTACAGGCGACAATGGCCAACGTGACACCCCACGACCGGCACCTCCACCAGCAACTGCCTGCCGACCCCGCCGGGGCCGAGGCCGAGGAGGGCGACGTCTTCCGCGCCCGCCCGCCCGCGCGCCGGCGCGGGCGGGCGTTCGCGATCCTCGCGGTGATCGGTCTGGGCGGCGGGATCGGCAGCAGCGGCCGCTACCTGCTCGCCCACGCCCTGCCGACCCCGCCGGACGGCTTCCCGTGGGCCACGTTCGTCACCAACGTGTCCGGCTGCTTCCTGCTCGGCGCGCTGATGGTGTTCGTCCTGGACGTCTGGCCCCCCAGCCGGTACGTACGCCCCTTCTTCGGCGTCGGCGTGCTCGGCGGGTTCACCACGTTCTCCACGTTCACCGGCGAGATCGTCCACCTCGCGCAGGACGGACGCTGGGCGGTGGCCGACTCCTACGCCCTCGACAGCCTGATCGCGGGCCTGGTCGCCGTGTGGTGCGGCATGGCCCTGGCCCGCGCCGTCGCCGGCCTCCCGTCACGCCGCGCCCGAGAGTCGAAGGAGCGCTCATGAGACTGCACGGCAGAGCCGTCCGGCTCACCATCCTCATCGGCGAGAACGACCAGTACCACCACCGGCCGCTGTGCAGCGAGATCGTCCGCCGCGCGCATCAGCAGGGGCTCGCCGGGGCCAGCGTGTTCAGGGGCGTCGAGGGCTTCGGGGCGTCGTCCCTGATCCACACCAGCCGCATCCTGTCGCTGTCGCAGGACCTGCCGGTCGCCGTCGTGATCGTCGACGTCGAGGAGAAGATCAACGCCTTCCTCTCCCAGCTCGACGAACTGGTCACCGAGGGGCTGGTCATCATGGACCCGGTCGAGGTCTACCGCTACGTCGGCCGCGGGGAGCCGGCATGACGCTGCTGCTCGTGTTCGCCGGCGGCGTGATCGGCGCGCCCGCCCGCTACCTGATCGACCGGTACGTCCAGTCCCGCCACGACAGCGTCTTCCCCTGGGGCACCCTGACCGTCAACCTGATCGGCTCCC
>JABFYB010000002.1 GCA_013361475.1 Hamadaea sp. | reverse complement strand
GCGGTCGGCATCAACAACTGCGGCACGTTCCACTTCACCCCGGCGGGGTCGGAGTTCTCGGTGACCGACCTCGGCGGCAACGACGGCGGTGGCACCACCGGACCCTGGATGGCCTCGTGGGAACTGCCGAACACCATCACCTGTGATGACCGGCCGCCGGTCGTCACGCCGCCACCGCCCTCGCAGTGGTGACAGCACCTCGATGACCGCCGCCCCATCGTCAGCATATGTTGACGATGGGGCGGCGTCAGCATATGCTGACGACATGTCCGAGCTGGCGGAATTGGACGGGGCCGTCCGTGGAGCCGATCCCGACGCGGGGCTCCGAGCCGTCGCGCGACTGCGGCGCCTGGTCGAGCAGCTCGAAGCCGAGCACGTCGCGGCCGCCCGCCGGGCCGGCTGGTCCTGGCGCGACATCGCGCTCCGGCTGGGCGTCACGAAGCAGACCGTGCATCGCAAGTACCACGGGGAGGACTGAATGTTCCGCGGCGATCATGCTGACCTCAGCCGAGCCGTCGGCCAGGCGTTCCGGCTCGCCCGCGAGACCCTGTCCGGCCGAGTCGGCAGCGAACACCTCCTGCTCAGCCTCGTCTCCACCGGCGGGCAGCTGTCCACAGTGCTCACATCGGCCGGGTTGACCCCGGCCACCGTCGGCGACGTCGTCGCGCGCTGCGGACCCGGTGGCGCGGGCGCGGCCGCTGACCGGGCGGCGCTCGCCGTCCTCGGTGTCGACCTGGACTCCCTCCTCGGCCAGTCCGGGCCGGCCCTCCTCGACCAGCCGCCTCGACGGGAACCGTTGTTGCCGTTGGGCGCGCGTCAGGCCCGTCGGCGGTGCGCCGCGATGGATCCGCCCCTCGGACTGGACGCGCAGGCGGCGTACGAGGCGTCGCTGCGGCTGGCGCTGGCCCGGCGCGAACGCGACCACCGGCCCGAACACCTCGCCCTGGCCCTGGTCGCCGTCGACCCCGGGATCGCCTGGCTGCTCGCCGACCTCGGCGTCGCTCGGGCGGCCCTGCTCAGCGCTCTCACGGCCGCGTACCCGCCGCCGCACCGGAACCTGATCCTCCGCGCCGACCGCCGCTGGGAACGCCACGCCCGCAGCCGCGACCTGGTACGCCGATACGAGCGCACCACCGGCCGCACCGCCAGCACCGGCGCCCTCCCGGCAGCGGTGGCCGCCAGTTGATCAGGGACACGGGGGAACGATCAGGCTCCTGTGGACGCGACTCGCCGGTCGATCACGAACGTTAGTTCATGATCGCGCGGACAGGTCAGGGGGCGAGGCGGAGGACGGCGACGCCGCGCGGCTCCAGTTCGACCGCTCCCCCGGCGACCTTGCCCGCCAAGGGTTGACCGGCCAGTCCCGCGACGGTCACCGGCCGGGCGGTCCGGTTGATCAGGAAGGCGTACCGGGTGTTCTGCTGTCGGCGTACCACCAGCTCCACCTGGCCGCGGACGGAGGCGGGCAGGTCGCTGGCGAGACCCGCCGCGGACACCAGGTCGCCCAGCACCCGCGTGAGACCCGCGGGCCCCAGCCGTGTCGAGACGTACGCCGCGGAGCCGGACCCGGTGACGCGACGCGTGATCGCCGGATATCCGGCCAGCTCGCCGTCGGTGTAGCGAGCCAGCGCCGAGACGTCCTTCGCGGTGTCGACGCGCTCGGACCAGGTGGTGCCGGTCAGCCCGTTGTCGAGCCGGACGATCTCCGGGTCGAGCAGCGGGGCGAACTCCTCGACCCGGATGCCGAGCAGGTCACGCAACGCCCCCGGGTAGCCGCCGAGCCAGATGTGGTCGTGCTCGTCGACGACGCCTGAGAAGTAGGTGGTGATCAGGTGACCACCGGATTCGGCGTAGGCGGTCAGCTCTTTGGCGGCCGGCTCGCTGAGCATGTGCAGCATCGGCGCGACGACCAGCCGGTACGCCCCCAGCGGCGTGCCGTGCGGCACGACGTCGGCCCGGATGCCGAGGTTGAGGAACGCGGTGTACCAGTCGAGCGCCTCCTGCCGGTACTTCAGCCGATTGGTGGGGTGCGAGTCGGCCTCGACCGCCCACCACGACTCCCAGTCGAAGACGATGGCGGCGGGAGCCTGTTCCCGGACCGCCCCGGCGACCGGCGCGAGATCGCGCAGCGTCGCGCCGAGCCGAGTCACCGAACGGAAGACGGCGCTGTCCTCACCAGCGTGCGGAACCATGGCCGAGTGGTACTTCTCGGCTCCGGCCGCGGACTGCCGCCACTGGAAGAAGCAGACGGCGTCCGCCCCGTGGGCGACGTGCGTCAGCGAGTCGCGGATCAGCTCGCCGGACTTCTTCGGCAGGTTGACGGGCTGCCAATTCACGGCGCTGGTCGAGTGCTCCATGAGGAACCAGGGCCGGCCGCCGGCGATGTTGCCGGTGAGGTTGGCCGAGAAGGACAGCTCGTCCTGGGCCTGCGGCCCCGGCACGACGTAGTGGTCGTTGGAGACGAAGTCGACGTCGCCGGCCCAGGCCGCGTAGTTCATGGTCTTCATCTCGCCCATCACCATGAAGTTCGTGGTGATCGGCACGTCCGGGGTGTACTGGCGCAGCAGATCCCGTTCCGCCCACAGGTACGCCCGCAGCGCGTGGTCGGAGAAGCGCTTGAAGTCCAGCTGCTGCGTCGGGTTCGGGTGGGTGGCGGCCAACCGCGGCGGCAGGATCTCGTCCCAGGTGGCGTACTGCTGGGACCAGAAGGCGGTGCCCCAGGCGTGGTTCAGCGCCTCGATCGTGGCGTACCGGTCGCGCAGCCAGACGCGGAAGGCCCGCGCGGCGTCGTCGGAGTAGTCGTAGACGTTGTGGCAGCCCAGCTCGTTCGACACGTGCCAGGCGACCAGCGCCGGGTGGTCGCGGTAGCGCTCGGCCAGCTTCTCGACCAGTGCCAGGGCGTACTGCCGGAAGACCGGTGACGTGGGCCGCCAGTGCTGCCGCCCGCCCGGCCAGACCGTCTCGCCTTGTGCGTTCACCGGCAGGATCTCCGGATGCTTGGCAGTCAGCCACGGCGGCGGCGAAGCGGTCGCGGTGGCCAGGTCGACGCCGATCCCGTTGGCGTGCAACAGCTCCATGACCTCATCCAGCCAGCCGAAGTCCCACCGGTCCTCGGCGGGCTGGATCTTGGCCCAGGAGAAGATGCCGAGCGAGACGACGTCCACGCCGGCTTCACGCATGAGGCGTACGTCCTCCTGCCACACCTCACGAGGCCACTGCTCCGGGTTGTAATCGGCGCCGTACGAGATGCGCGGCGCGGCGCCGGAGGGGCGGCGCAGCCACTGTGGGGCGGTCACGGTGGTGCTCTCCTTGCAGGTTGGTCAAGAGTGCCGCGGGCGGGTGGCAGCCCGCCCGCGGCCAGGGGTGGATCTGATCAGCGACGGCTTCAGTTGACGGTGAAGCCCTGCTCCTTGCCGTACTTGACGGAGGCGTCCTGCCATGCCTTGAGACCGTCGGCCAGCGTGGTGCTGGACACGTACGCCTTGCCGACGGTGTCGTTGAAGATGCTGTTGGCGTAGACCTGGAACGGCAGGTAGGACCAGCCGGTCACGACGCCCGAGGCGGCCGCCGCCAGGACCTCGTTGACCTTCTGGCCACCGAAGTACGGGAACTCCTTGTTCTTGAACGCGTCGGCGTTGACCTGCTCGACGGTCGCCGGGAAGGCGCCGTTGTCGACGCGGATCTGGGCGCCCTCACCGGTGGTGGCGTACTTCATGAAGCCGTAGGCCAGCGCATTGTTCTTGCCGAGCTTCGGGATGGCCAGGCCGCTGCCGCCGTTCTCGGCGGTCGCGGTGCCGCCCGCGGTCCACTGCGGCATCGGCGCGACGCGCCACTTGCCCTTGGCCGCCGCGACGCCCGACTCCAGGTTGGCCGGCATCCACGCGCCGATGATGAGGGTGGCGATGGTGCCGTCGCCCAGGCCCTTGTACCAGGCGTCGCTCCAGCCGCTGATCGGCGCGACCAGCTTGTCGGTGACGAGCTGCTGCCAGAGGGTGGCGAACTTGGTGGAGCCGTCGTCGGCCAGGTTGATCTTGACGTTCGAGCCGTCGACCTGGAACGGCTTGCCGCCGGCCTGCCAGATCATGCTGGTGGTGAAGCCGGCGTCGCCGGTGTCGCTGGTGATGTACGCCTTCGGGTCGGCCGCGTGCAGCTTCTTGGCGGCGGCGACGTACTCGTCCCAGGTCGCCGGGACGGCGATGCCGTGCTTGTCGAAGACTTCCTTGTTGTAGAACAGGGCCATCGGGCCGGAGTCCATCGGCAGGCCGTAGGTGACGCCGCCGGACTTCACCGACGCCCACGGGCCGGGGGTGAAGGTGCCGTCGAGGGAGTTCGCGCCGAACCCGGAGAGGTCGACCAGCGACTTGCCCAGCGCGAACTGCGGCAGCGCGTAGTACTCGATCTGGGCCAGGTCCGGTACGCCGGAACCGGCGGAGATCGCGTTCTGGAGCGCGGTGTACTGCTTGTCACCGGTACCGGCGTTCACCAGGTTGACCGTGACCTTCGGGTACTTCGCCTGGAACGCGGTGACGACCTGCTTCAGGGTGGTCTCCCAGGCCCAGACCGTCAGCGTGCCGCCGGCGGCCAGCGCGGCGTCGACGTCGTTCGCGGAGACCGTCGGGCTGTCGCCCTTGTCGTCGTCGGAGCCGCAGGCCGCGAGAGCGGCGGTGGCGGCGGCCGCGGTGCCGAACGCGGCGGCGCCCCGGAGGAATGCGCGTCGGTTGATCGTCATGTTGGTCCTCTCAAGGGATGGTGCGATAAATCAGGGAACGGTGAACGGAGTCAGTCCTTGACGCCACCGGCGGCCAGACCGGACTGCCAGTAGCGCTGGAGGAGCAGGAACGCGGCGAGCAGGGGCAGGATCGTGAGCAGCGATCCGGTGATGACGAGGTTGAAGACGGCCTGCCCGCCGGAGGTCGCGGCCTGGTCGTTCCAGGAGTTCAGGCCGAGTGTCAGGGGATACCAGTCCGGATCCTTGAGCATGATCAGCGGCAGGAAGTAGTTGTTCCAGGTCGCGACCATGGTGAACAGCGACACGGTGACGATGCCCGGCGCGAGCAGCGGTACGCACACCTTCCAGAAGGTGCGCAGTTCGCCGGCGCCGTCGACGCGGGCCGCCTCGATTAGCTCGCCGGGGATGGCCTCGGCCGCGAAAGTCCACATGAGATAGAGGCCGAACGGCGAGATCAGCGACGGGATGATGACCGCCCATGGCGTATTGGTCAGGCCGAGCTTGGAGAACATCAGGAAGGTCGGCACCGCCAGCGCGGTGGTCGGCACCGCGACCGCCCCGATCACCACGGCGAACACCGCCCGCTTGCCGAAGAAGTCGTACTTCGCCAGGGCGTACCCGCCGAGGGTGGCGAGCGCGGTCGCCCCGCCCGCGCCCAGCACCACGTAGAGCACCGTGTTGAGCAGCCAGCGGACGAACACGCCGTCGTCATAGGTGAGCGTGTCGCGGATGTTGGTGAAGAACGCGAAGTCGCCGGAGAACCACAGCCCGAACGAGTCGAACAGGCTCGCCTGGGACTTGGTCGAGTTGATGAACAGCCACACCAAGGGGACGAGGCTGTACAGCAACATGACGGCGGTCAGGGCGGTCAGCAGGGGGCTGCGCTTGCGCGCGCGGGCCGTCGTCACGACTGACGCTCCTTCCGCAGGCCACGCAGTTGGACGGCGTACGCGACGATGGCGGTCAGCAGCGCCATGACGATCGCGACCGCGGCGGAGTAGTTGAACTGCTGGCCGGCGAAGGACAGCGAGTACGCGTACATGTTGGGGGTGTAGTAGGTGGTGATCACGTTCGGCGCGAGGCTCTTGAGGATCGCGGGCTCGTTGAAGAGCTGGAAGGTGCCGATGATCGAGAAGATCGTGGCGATCAGCAGCGCGCCCCGGATGCCGGGCAGCTTGATCGAGCGGATGACCCGGAGCTGGCTCGCCCCGTCCAGCTCGGCCGCCTCGTAGAGGGTTCGCGGGATGACCTGCAGGGCGCTGTAGAAGATCAGCATGTTGTAGCCGACGAACTCCCAGGTCACGATGTTGCCGATGGAGGCCAGCAGCCAGTCGGGACCGAGCGGGTTGGGCAGCGACCAGCCGAACGCGTCGTTGATGTTGCCGATGAGGCCGAACTGCGGCCCGTACATGAAGCCCCACATCAGCGTCGCGACGACGGCGGGGACCGCGTACGGCATGAAGATCGTCACGCGGAAGAACGACTTGCCGTAGAGCCGGCCGCTGTCGATCGCCAGCGCCACCAGCAGCGCCAGGAACAGCATGATCGGCACCTGGACGCAGAGGAACAGGGCTACCCGGCCGAATGAGGACCAGAACTGCGGGTCGGTGAAGACGTTCTGGTAGTTCTCCAGCCCGACGAAGCTCGTGCCGCCGATGAGCTTCGTGCGGAAGAAGCTCAGGTAGATCGCGTACGCGATCGGGGCGAGGAAGACGAAGGCGAAGACGGCCATGAACGGGCCGACGAACGCCCATCCCGTCCAGCTCCGGCGTCGCCTCGCCGCCCCGGACCGGCCGGGTGGACCGGAGCGTTGGATCGCGGGAGGCGCGAGGACCGCCATGTCCTCCTCCTTCTCAGACTTCGCCGGTAGGATCGCTGATGTTTACGTAAACATAGCGCGCCACCTGGCGCTTCATCCTGTGACCTTGCTGGATGTTTACGTAAACATCGGCGCGGTGATACTGTCACCGGGCCACCGGGCACGTCAAGCGCGGGTTTCGGATTCGTTACGGGAGGGCGGGGACGATGGCAAACCCTCGGCGGGTGTCGATGGCTGATGTCGCGCGCGTCGCCGGTGTGTCGTCGCAGACGGTCTCCCGGGTCTCCAACGGCAGCCCCGGCGTCGTCGACACCACACGGGAACAGGTCCTGGCGGCCATGCGGGAACTGGGCTACCGCCCCAACAGCGCGGCCCGCGCGCTCAAGCGCGGCGCGTTCCGGACCATCGGCGTCATCCTCTTCTCGCTGGCCAGCACCGGCAACAGCCGCACGCTCGAGGCCATCGCCACGCACGCCGCCCACGAGGGGTACGCGATCACGCTGATCCCGGTCGCGGTGCCCACCCAGGACAGCGTGCTCGGGGCGTTCACCCGGCTCGGCGAGCTGGCGGTGGACGGGATCATCGTGATCATGGAGGTGCACCTGCTCGACGCGGCCACCGTGACGCTCCCGCCCAACGTGCAGGTCGTCGTGGCCGACTCGGACGCGGGCGAGCTCTACAGCGTCGTCGACACCGACCAGGCCGACGGCACCCGCCAAGCCGTCGCGCACCTGCTGGACCTCGGCCACGAAACCGTGTGGCACGTCACCGGCCCCGGGGAGTCCTTCGCCAGCAACCGCCGGGCGCTCGCCTGGCGCCAGACGCTCGAAGCGGCCGGCCGTCCCGTTCCGCCGCCGCTGTCCGGCGACTGGTCGGCCGAGTCCGGCTACCAGGCCGGACTCCGCCTCGCCGACGAACCCGGCTGCACCGCGATCTTCGCCGCCAACGACCAGATGGCCCTCGGGATCCTGCGTGCGCTCCACGAACGGGGCAAGTCGGTCCCCGAGGACGTCAGCGTCGTGGGCTTCGACGACATCCCGGAGGCGAACTCCTTCATCCCGCCGCTCACCACGGTCCACCAGGACTTCGCCGAGGTCGGCCGGCGGTGCGTGCAAGGCGTGCTGCGGCAGATCGAGCGGGCCGAACACGAGACGGGCACGACCCTCGTCCCGACGCGGCTGGTCGTCCGCGCCAGCACCGCCCCGCCCCGCGCCTAGGGCGAAGTCAGGCCCAGGTGGTGTAAGGGGATTCGGCGAGGGCGAGGTTGGCGTACCGGGGGTCGGCGCTGACCTCCTCCCCCAGCCAGTCCGGCTGCGGATAGGGGGTGTCCTCGGCCGCCAGTTCCAGCTCGGCGACGACCAGACCGGCGTTGGCTTCGGCGTACTCGTCGATCTCGAAGACGTGGCCGTCGACGGGAACGAGATGCCGGGTCTTCACGACGGGACTCAATACATAGAGGCGCGCTTCGACGATCTGGTCGGCGAACGACACCGGCACCTGGGTCTCGATCTCCGCGCGGGAGATGCCCGTCTTCGCGCCCTTCACCGTCACGTACGCCTTGTCGCCGGTGCGGCGCAGGCGTACCTGGGACTGCGGGGTGTGCGCCAGATAGACCTGCACCATGGGAACGGACCGCTCGACCTTCGATCGCCAGGCGTCCGAGGCGAGCAGGAACTTGCGTTCGATCTCCGTTCCCATGGCGCGAAGTGTAATCAGCGAGTGGTGCAGAGAGCGCCGTTCAGCGTGAACAACGCCGGGAGGACGTTCGGTCCCTGGTACGCCCCGACGAGGCCGACGTTGACCGTCGCGCCGGGCGCGATCGTGCGGTTGAAGTCGGCGTTCGAGACGCTTACGGCGGATCCGGTCGACGTCCAGGTGCCGTTCCAGCCGCTGCTGAGCTGCTGCCACGCGGTCGGCCAGGTGAAGGCGAGGTTCCAGGTGTCGATCGGGTTCGTCCCGGTGTTGGTGATGTCCACGCTGCCGACGTAGCCGTTGCCCCAGTCGTTGACGTCCGCGAACGTCACCGCACAGGGCGCTGCGCTGGGCGTACCAGTCTGGAATGTCACGGGCGCCGAGGCCCACGAGACCTTGCCGGAACCGTCGCGCGCGATCACGTTGGCCGTGTAGCGCGTGCCGGGCGTGAGGTTGTGGACGGTGAAGGTGGTGCCGGTGGTCTCACCCCATTGTTCGGTGATCGCGCCGTTCTGGCGGTGGACCTCGTACTTGACCCCGGCGGCCCCGGCGGGCCAGGTCAGTGTGGCGTCGGTGGCGGTCACCCCGGAGGCCGACGGGCGGCCGGGTCGCGCGGGGGCGGTGACCGCCGCGGTCGGGTGCAGGGTGAGCACGGTGACCGAGTACGGCGCGAGCGTGACCGAGGTGGCCGTGCCGGTGGTGGTGGCGATCGCGGTGTCGCCGTTGCCGTGGCTGGCGACCTGGGCGGTCGCGGCGGGCGAGTAGCCGGTGTAGCTGAGGGTGACCGCCTTGGTGTTGGCCTCATCCTCGTTGATCAGCAGGACGGACAGGTCGCCGTTCGGCTTACGCGCGGCGTGTGTCTTGACCAGTGGATCGCTCGCGACCGCCCGGACGAGCTGGGCGCCGGCCGGGGCGAACCGTGACGCGAGCGAAAGCCCGAAGTAGGGGCCGAACGGCGTGTTGAAGGCCGGCTGGCAGACGGTGCCGTCGGCGGTGCAGTTGGCACTGGAGAGCAGGCCGAAGTCGCCGTAGTCGGTGTGCCCCGCGACCGTCGACACCGTGCCGATTCCGTTGTGGACGTTCCACCAGTCGACGTTGAAGACTCCGGCCGCGGTGAGGCTCGCGTACGCGTCCGCCGCGAACAATGCGCCCGGCTGGGTGTTCTGGCCGTACCCGGTGTTGATCTCGGTGAGCGCGATGCCCAGGTCCTTCCCGGCGTACTTGGTGATCTGCTGGCGGGCCAGCCACACCGCGTCGGTCACCTGGGCCGTCTTCGACAACGCGTCGGGCCCGTTCGAGCCGCCCGGGTACCAGTGCAGGATGGCGAAGTCGACGCTCGGCCCGGCGATCTGCAGCACCACCTGGTTCCACGTCCCCGCGTCGCCGGCGCCCACGATGCCGTCCGGCCAGTTGCCGGGCGTGGTCAGCACGATGCCGATCTTGACCGTCGGGTCGACGGCCTTCATCGCCTGGGCGTACTGCTTGGCGACGGTGGCGTAGCCGGCCGGGCTCTTGTCGGCGTGGTCGTCGGCCTCCCAGTTCGCGCCGTAGTGGCCGTTGCCGTACAGCTCGTTGCCGATCTCCCAGTACTTCACGCCGTAGT
>JABFYB010000278.1 GCA_013361475.1 Hamadaea sp. | reverse complement strand
ACGCCCCTGTCCGTCCAGAGGTGGTCGGCGCCGCAGAACAGCGATCGTCGGCCTCCCGCTGCGTCGCGGTTGTCCGTCGCCGTCGCCGTCAGTGAATGATCTCCGGAGCGCTACGTACCTCATCGAGCGGCGGTTGGGTGCGTGAGAATCCGGAGATCACCTTGCCCGCGTTCCAGCGAAGGGCCGCTAGAGTCGCCCGATGAGCCCGACCAGCACGACGATCCCGGCGGCTACGCGTACGCTGCGCATCGGCTGCCTCGTCGTCGTGGCAGCCACGTTGGTCTGGTCGGCGATCCGGCCCAGCGACGTCGGTGCGTGGTGCTTCGAGACGGTCTGGGTCCCGATCGGGCTGGTCGTGGTCCTGGCCGCGTGGCGAAGGTTCCCGCTCACGACTCTGCTCTGTGTCGTGCTGACGGTGCACGCGGTGGTGTTGGCGTACGGGGGTCACACGACGTATGCGCAGACGCCGTTCGGCCACTGGCTACAAGACCTGCTGGGCCTGGATCGCAATCCGTACGACCGGATCGGTCATTTCCTCCAGGGGTTCGCCCCGGCGATCCTCGTTCGGGAGGTCCTGGCCCGACGGTCGCCGTTAGAGGGAAGCCGATGGCTGAACCCGCTCACCTTCTGCGTATGCCTGGCGTTCAGCGCGTTCTGGGAGCTGCTGGAGTGGTGGGGCGCTCTGCTGGTCAAGCACGGCGATCCCGCGTTCCTGGGCGCGCAGGGTGACGTCTGGGACACCCAGTGGGACATGGCGCTCGCCGCCCTCGGCGCGATGACCGCACTGCTCACGCTCAGCCGGCTCCACGACGGCCAGCTCACGAAGACACGCTGAGCCGACCCCACAACCGTCAGCTCACGAAGACACGCTTGCCAGGCCCATGACCGACGGCTGGCAAGAATCACGAAGAGAAGCCGCTAGAGCACCCACCAGACGATGCCGCCGAGCCCCGCCAGGGTCAGCACCCCGAGGTAGGTCAGCACGAGCCGCGTGTCCCGCAGGAAGCACTTCGACCGCGTGAGTCCCGCCCGCCGCGCCCGCCAATATCCCGCGAACCCGATCCCGGCGAAGATCACCAGCGCGACCGGCCCGAGCAGCCAGCCCAGGAGCGCGATCGTCGCGTAGATGCACAGTCGCAGTGGGTCGTAAGGCTGCTGGTTCACGAGATCACCGGCAGCGTCGCGCGCGGCAACCGCTGCGCCGACAACGCCGGCCAGGCCTGGACCGCGCAGAACGGTGCGCACTGGTCGGCTCCGGCCGAGGAGCGGGTGGCGACGTGGACGCAGCATTGCGTCAGGCGTTCCTCGATCATCGTGTTGATGTCCATGAACGGCTTGATCGTGATCCGCTTCACCCGCTCGGCGAGCAGCTTGCGCAGCCGGTCCTTGCCGCCGGGCAGCGCCGACGAGGCCAGTGTGAGCAGCGTCGAGATGCCCAGGTCGCAGTTCTCGCAGATGTCCTTCCACAGGTCGCCGACCCGCGGGTGGGACAGCGACGACTGCTCCGAGAGCAGGTCCAGCAGCGACTGCTTCACCACGCCCCGCATGACCGCCGGCAGCTCGGTGTCCGCGATCCGGTTCGCCACCAGGTCCGGCGACAGCTCCAGGAACGCCTTCAGCCGCTCGTGCCCGATCAATGCGGTCAGCGACCGCCACTCACTCGAATCGTCTTTGAGCAGGTACCCGACGGAACAGCAATGCGGGTGCGAGCACGGCAGTGCGGTCAGATCGCGCCACGTGACGAGTCCGCCGGTCTGCGGCTCCAATCTGGCGAGTACGCCGGTGTGCGTCAACCGGTCCTGCGAGTCGATCGGCGCCGAGCGGCCCGAACCGAACTGGGGCTGAATGGAGACGCCGCCGATGTACGGAGTGTCGAGCGCCCGCTTGACGACCGCGCCGATCTCGTCGTCGTTGACGCCGAGGGCGCACGTCATCGTCAGGGTGGTGAAGATGCCGGCCGCCGACAGCGCGTCGATCGCCTGTTCCTTGAGCCGGGTGAGGTCGGCGCCCCGATGGTGCCGGCTCGTGGCCGCGGAGGGGCCGTCGTACTGCAGGTAGACCTCGACCCGTTCCCGATGGCGCTTGAGCAGCCCCACGAGCGAAGGCTCGCGGGCGATCTTCACCCCGTTGGTGTTGATCAGGATACGGGTGACCGGCCGCGCGATCAGCTCGTCGAGCAGCTCTTCGAGCTGGGGGTAGAGGGTCGGCTCGCCGCCCGACAGCATCAGCACGTCGATGCGGTTGTTCTCCCGGGAGAGCCGTGTGTCCACACTCGACAGAACGTCGGCCAGCGGGACGACTCCGCTGATCTGCGGCGACGAGTCGGCGAAGCAGGTGGGGCACTTGAGGTTGCAGTGGTCGGTCAGATCGGCCAGCAGGATGCAGGTGTGCTGGGTCTGCATCTCCGGCAACCCGTCCAGGTACGCCGACGGCACCGGCGCGAAGTTGCCCGCCAGGTCCGGCACGTGCGCCTTGGTCGGAGCGGTCCACTCCTCCAGGTAGCTCAGGATCTCGGGGTTCTCGTCGTAGAGCGTCCGCACGAGGCCGTGCTCCGGGCAGCCACGCTCCAGCCAGATCCGCCCGTCCCGTTCGGCCAGCCAGCCCGACAGCCGCCGGACCTGGGCCAGTTCCGGATCGGTCGCGTGGCAGTGCGGGCAGAAGGCGTTGACGTACCGGTGAATCCGGTCGCCCCGCAATTGCATCCCGACGGTCATGCGGAGACTCCATCCTGAAGGGCTCGGGCAGCGAGGGCGAAGCCGCCCCGGCGGGTACGGCGTACGGCGGCCCAGACGGCGAGCGGAGAGCAGGCCAGCAGGAACCATTGCGGCCGGGTCAGGCCCAACGCGACGACTTCGTTGCCGCGGACGAACTCCACGGCGAACCGGAAGGCGGCGTACGCCAGCAGGTAGCCCGCGAACAACGCCCCGGGCTGGGCGAACCGGTCCCGGCTGCGGACGAGCACCACAAAAGCGGCGAGCTGAAAGACGATCTCGTACGCGAACGACGGGTGCAGCGGCACTCCGGCGACCGCGTGCGGGATGGACGCCGCCTCGGCGGCGGTGAGCGTGACGCCCCAGGAGCCGCCGGTCGGCGTACCGGGGAGTTCGGTGAGCAGGCAGCCGATCCGGCCGATCGCCATGGCCAGCGCGACCGGGGCGGCGAAGAGGTCTCCGGTGCTCACCTTCAGTTTGGTGATCCGCTTGGCGATCAACGCTCCGGCGTACGCCCCGACGAGGCCGGACAGGATGCTCCGGCTGCCGTAGAGCCATTGCTCGGCCAGGCCGGCGTTGTCGCCGGGCGCCAGATGCTGGGCCCAGGTGCCGAGACGGGCCAGCAGCGCCCCGCCGGTGAGCGCCCCGGCGATGACGCCCCAGATCCGCTCGTCGATCGGATCGCGCCCGCGCAACTGCCATAGGAACCAGCCGAGGGCGGCTGTCACGCCGAGCCCGACGAAGAAGTCGTGGGTGGGTACGCCGAACGGCCCGAGGTGGAACAGAATCGGACGCATCACTACTGGAGGCCGACGAACGGGGCGAAGCAGGCACCGGCCAAGATGATCATGCCGATGGCCGAGCCGATCAGGAAACCCACGCCGAACGGGCGGGTCTTGTCCACGACGGCGAACACGATCCCGGCGATGAGCTGCAGCGGACCGGCGATGGCGAGCCCGGCGAGCACAACGAACGAAAGACCGAACCACCGCTCCGGACCGGTGCCGGAGGAGGTCAGCGACAAAACGATGCCGATGATCACGATGATCACCGGAATGCCGACGCCGACCACCGCGCCGATGATGCCGAGGACCATCCGGCGCTTACGGTCCACCGGATCCTGAAACGCGGTCGGCGCGACCGGGCGCATCGGCGGTACGCCGAACTCAGGCCGGATCGGCGGTTCCGGGGGTGGCTGCGTCATGGCGACTCCGATGAATCCGGGCGGACCGGGGACTGACGTCACGATAGACGGTCGCCGCCCCCGGCCCGTTCCACCACTCGGTCGAGGTCAGGCCGGTACCCGGACGAGGCCGTAGGCCAAGGCGTCGACGAGCGCCCGCCAGCTCGCCTCGACCACGTTCTCGTGTACGCCCACAGTGGTCCAGTCGCCGCCGCGGGAGTCCACCGTCTCCACGAGGACCCGGGTGATCGCGCCCGTGCCGTGCGAGCCTTCGAGGATGCGCACCTTGTAGTCGGCCAGTTCCAGGGTCGCCAGCGACGCGTAGTGCCGCGTCAGGGCCTGCCGCAGTGCCTCGTCCAAGGCGTTGACCGGGCCGTTGCCCTCGGCGGTGGCGATGACCCGTTCGCCCTTCACGCGTACCTTCACCGTGGCCTCGGAGACGACGGCGCCGTCCTCGCGGTGCTCCACGATGACCCGGTAGGACTCGAGGGTGAACGGGGCGGCGGCGCCGCCGAGGGCGTCCCGGACGAGCAGCTCGAAGCTCGCGTCGGCGGCCTCGTAGGACCAGCCCGCCGCCTCCCGCTGCTTGACCTCCTCCGTGACCTTGGTCGCGACGTCCGGCCGCCCGGCCAGATCGAGCCCGAGCTCCTTGCTCTTCAGCTCGATGCTGGCCCGGCCGGCCATCTCGGTGACCAGGATCTTCATATCGTTGCCGACCACGGCCGGGTCTATGTGGTTGTAGAGGGCCGGGTCGTGCTTGATCGCGCTCGCGTGCAACCCCGCCTTGTGGGCGAAGGCCGCGCTCCCCGTGTACGCCTGGTGGGTGTCGGGTGCGATGTTGGCGATCTCGGCGATGGCGTGCGAGACGCGCACCATCTGTTCCAGGCAGCCGTCCGGTAGGACGGGCAGGCCCAGCTTCAACTGGAGGTTGGCGACGCAGGCGAACAGGTCGGCGTTGCCGGGCCGTTCGCCGTAGCCGTTGGCGGTGCCCTGGAAGTGGCGTACGCCCGCCTCCACCGCGGCGACCGTGTTGGCCACCGCGCACGAGGTGTCGTTCTGGGTGTGGATGCCGAGCCGCTCCGGGCTCACGCCGAGCCGGGCGCAGACCTCGCCGACGGCCCGGGTGACCTGGGAGGGCAGCATCCCGCCGTTGGTGTCGCACATGACGGCGATCTCGGCGCCGGCGTCGAGCCCGGCCTTGACCACGCTGGCGGTGTAGTCGGGGTCGTGCCGGAAACCGTCGAAGAAGTGCTCGCAGTCGAGGAAGACACGGCGGCCGTTGGCCACGAAGTACGCGACGCTGTCGGCCACCATCGCGAGGTTCTCCTCCGGCGTCGTACGCAGCGCGCGCAGCACGTGCCGGAGGTCGGACTTGGCGACGAGGGCGACCGCCGGGGTCTGCGCGTCGATCAGGCCTTTGATGAGGGCGTCGTCCTCGACGTGGATCCCGGCCTTGCGGGTCATCCCGAAGGCGACCAGGATCGCGTGCCGGAACTCCAGCTCCTCGCGCGCCCGCCGGAAGAACTCGACGTCCTTGGGCATCGCGCCGGGCCAGCCGCCCTCGATGAAGCCCACGCCGAACTCGTCCAGCAGCTTGGCGACCGCCAGCTTGTCGGCGACCGAGTATGTGAGGCCCTCCCGCTGTGCGCCGTCGCGCAGCGTCGTGTCGTATACCTGCATCCGCGCCTTCTTCCCACAAAACAAAACGACCCCCCGCGGATGCGGGAGGTCTGCGCGCCGGCCTGCGAAAATGGCCTGCGCGCTAGTCGCCAATAATGAGGGCGAACTGCGTCACGAGCGTGACTATGCCACTACGCGCCAAGAAGTGGAAACACCGTCTCGGCATGTGGGCGAAACTGGCTGCCGGAATGTCGCACCCGACCGCTAGTCTCGGGGGCGTGACGATCGAGGCGACCGGCAGTTTCATCCCCTTCCAGGCCGTCTTCAACTTCCGGGAGGTGGGCGGCCTGCCCGCCGCCGACGGCAGTCGCGTGCGCGCCAAGGCGCTGTATCGCTCGGACACGCTGTCCCGGCTCTGTGACGCCGATCGGGAGACCTTCGCCGAGCTGGGCGTGGGCGCAGTGATCGATCTCCGGCGGCACGAGGAGGTGACGGCGGGCGGGCGCGCGCCGGAGTGGGCCGCGCCGGCGTACCATCACCGGCACCTCGACCACCCCTACTGGCGGGCCGAGGATTACGACCCCGAGCGCGGCGTCGCCCGGTTCCTCGCCGACCGTTACGCCGAGCTGATCAAGCACGGGGCGGCCGACATCGCCGGGGTGATCTCCCTGGTCGCCCAGGCCGACACCGGGACGCCGGTCGTCCACTGCGTCGCCGGGAAGGACCGCACCGGCACGGTGATCGCCCTGATCCTGACCCTCCTCGGAGTCGACCAGGAGACCGTCGCCCACGAGTACGCGCTCACCGAGCTGGCCGACCCGGCCTACGTGGCCTGGGCGAACGTGCACGTGCCGGGGTTCGCCGAGAAGCCGCCGGTCCCCTATTACGTGTCGACGCCGCCCGAGGCGATGCTGTTGACGCTGCGGGAGCTGGAGGTGGCATACGGGTCGGTCGAGGCGCTGCTCACCGCCGCCGGGCTGACCGCCGACGACCTCGTGCGGCTGCGTACCAAGCTGCTCGAATAGACCGGCCGGACCGGGGTACTCGGCCGGGTATGAACCTCCGATTCCTGAGGCCGCTGTACGACACGCCGGGCCCGTGGGCCACCGTCTACCTGGACGACTCGCTCGACACCGAACGCGGGCGGTCGGAGGTGGGGCTGCGCTGGCGCGCACTCCGGGAGGCGCTGCGTCGTCAGGGTGCGGCCGAGCCCACGGTGGCCGCCATCGAGGAGGCCGTACGCGACACGACGCCCGAGAACGGGCAGCACGGACTGGCCGTCTTCGCCAACGCCGGAGAGCGCTCGCGCGAGACGCCCGGAGTGCGGTCAGGCCCCGAGCTGGTGCACACCGAGACGATGGCGGCTCCGCCGCCGGCCGACAGCGCCGAGTACGGCGTCCTGCCCCATGTCGCGCCGCTGCTGGCCCAGCGCGGCCAGCGGATCAACTGGCTACGCGTCGTGGTGGACCGCACCGGCGGGACCATCGAGTCGGCCGACAGCAGCAGCATCGACGTCTCGGGCAGCGAGACTTTTCCGATCCGGAAGATCGCCCCGGGCGGCTGGGCGAATCCCCGGTTCCAGCGCGAGGCCGAGGTCACCTGGCAGCGCAACGCGAAGGACGTCGCGGAGGAGCTGACCGGCCTCGCCGACACCATGGGCCCCGAGGTGATCATCGTCGCGGGCGACGTCCAAGCACGGCGACTCCTCGTCGAACAGCTCCCCATACGCTGGCAGAGCAAGACCGTCCTGACCGACGCCGGCTCCCGGGCGCCGGGCGCCGACCCGGAAGCGCTGGACGACGTCACGACCCAGGTCGTCGCACAGACCGCCCAGCAGCACGCCGACGAGGTTCTGGACCGCCTTCGCAGCGATCACGGCGAAGAGGCCGCCATCGGCATCGCGCCGGTCGTGACGGCGTTCAACCGGGGCCAGGTGGAGACGCTGCTCCTCGACCCCATCGGGCTCGCCGGGACGATGCTCTGGCTCGATCCGGCCAGCGGGCAACTGGCCGGCGACCAGGCGGAGCTGCCGGACGGCGGCCCGTCGGCGCAGCGGGTGCTCGCGGAGGACGCCCTGATCCGGGCGGCCGCCACCACCGACGCCGACCTGCTCATGGTCACCGCGGCCGGGACGGACGGCAGCCCGCTCGAGCTACGCGACGGAGTCGGCGCGGTGCTGCGGTACAGCGATCCGGCCACTCCTCACGAGTGACTCGCGCCCTGCTGGGGCGGGATCCGCGCGAGGATGCCGTCGACGTCCACACCGGACGGAAGAGTTCCGAAGGCCAGCCCGCCCTCGCCGCTCAGCCGGGCGGCGCAGAACCCGTCGGCGACCGCGGCGGGGGCGTACCGGACGAGCAGCGCGCCTTGCAGGACCAGGGCGGCCCGTTCGGCGAGGTGCCGAGCGGTCGCCTCGGACGGCGCGGCGAGGAGCTTCGACACCGATGCCCAGGCATCGTCCAAAGCGGAGTAGACGCCGAGGGCCGGCGACACCTCGGCCGCCAGCGCGGACGCGGTCGACGGAGACGTCCGCAGCGCGCGCAGCACGTCCAAGGCGGTGACGTTGCCCGAGCCTTCCCAGATCCCGTTGAGCGGCGCCTCGCGGTAGAGCCGGGGCATCCCGGAGTCTTCGACGTATCCGTTGCCGCCCAGGCATTCCAGCGCCTCGGCGACCATCACCGGCTGCCGCTTGCAGATCCAGTACTTGGCCAGCGTGGTGGCGATCCGCTGGAAGTCCGCCTCGCTGGAGTCGCCACGTGACGCACGGTCGACCGCGCCCGCGACCCGCATCATCAACGTCGTCGCGGCCTCCGACTCCAGGGCCAGGTCGGCGAGGACCGATCGCATCAGCGGCTTGTCGATCAGCAGCCCGCCGAACGCCGACCGATGCCGAGTGTGGTGCACCGCCTGCATCAGGGCGGCCCGCATCCCGGCGGCCGAGCCGAGACCGCAGTCGAGCCGGGTCATCGTCACCATCTCGATGATGGTGCGTACGCCGCGGCCCTCCGGGCCGACCAGCCAGGCGACGGTGCCGTCGAACTCCGGTTCGCTGCTGGCGTTGCTGCGATTGCCGAGTTTGTCCTTCAACCGCTGGATGCGGAACGTGTTGCGCGACCCGTCGGGCAGCACGCGGGGCACGAGGAAGCAGGACAGCCCGCCCGGCGCCTGCGCCAGCACGAGGAACAGGTCGTTCATCGGCGCGCTGGTGAACCACTTGTGCCCGGTCAGCCGCCAGGTCCCGTCGGGCTCGGCGACGGCGGTCGTCGTGTTGGCGCGTACGTCGGAGCCGCCCTGCTTCTCCGTCATCCCCATTCCGGCCAGCAGTCCGGCCTTCTCCGTGGGCACGCGCAGGCCCGGGTCGTAGACCCGCGAGGTCAGCAGCGGCTCGCAGGTCGCGGCCAGGTCGGGCTGCGCACGCAGGGCGGGGATCACGGCGTACGTCATCGAGATCGGGCAGATGTGCCCCTGCTCGACGGTGCCCCAGACGAGCATGTCCGCTGCTCGCGCGACGTGCGCGCCCGGTCGCGGATCGGCCCAGGGCGCACCCGCGAGCCCGTGCTCCACCGCCACGCGCATCAGCGAATGCCAGGCCGGATGGAACTCCACCTCGTCGATCCGGTGCCCGTACCGATCGTGGGTGCGCAGCACCGGCGAGTACCGGTTCGCCTCGTCCGCCCAGCGCTGCGCCTCTTCGCTCCCGGCCCGGCGGCCCAGCGCGTGCAGGTCGTCGCGATGCCACTCCGCGCCCTCGCGTACCAGACCTTCGAGCAGAGCGGGGTCCGCGGCCGCGTCGTGGCCGATCAGCGGCGGCGCCTGGTTGAAAACCTCGTGCGTCATGCCCGCTCCCGGAAGGGACGGGCGCCAGGTCCGGGGCGGGTCGCGGCCTCGCGCGGCGACTTCAGCACGTGTCCCTCCGAGCAGACGAGTTGTACGCCGACAGTCCCGCCGCAGTCGCGATGAGCGACCGTCACGGGTGAGCCGTCGGGGTCGGCCAGGTAGCGGTCGCCCCATTCCCAGACGGCGACGAGGACCGGATAGAGATCGAAGCCCTTCTCGGTGAGGCGGTACTCGTGGCGCAGCCGCTCGCCGGGCTCGCGGTAGGGCTCGCGACGCAGAATCCCCTGCTCGACGAGGGTCGTCAGCCGGTTCGCGAGCACCTGCCGGGGAATGTCGGTGTGCCGCCGCATGTCCTCGAACCGCCGTACGCCGTTGAAGATCTCCCGCAGCACCACGAACGTCCAGCGCTCGCCGAGGATCGCCATGGCGCGCCCGACCGTGCAGTTCTCCACGGAATACTCCAGCGCGGGGGGCTTCATGTGACCCAACCTA
>JABFYB010000205.1 GCA_013361475.1 Hamadaea sp. | reverse complement strand
GTGCCGCTGGACGGCCGGGTCGAGGACCGCCTGATCGTCGTGCACGCGCCGCAACGCCTCGTGGATCTCCTGCCCGCCGGCGTCCTTGGTGAGGTAGCCGTGGGCGCCGGCCCGCATCGCCTCCAGCACCGAACGGTCGTCGGAGTAGGTCGTCAGCACAAGGATCTTGACGTTGGGGTACGCCGCCCGCAGCCGCCGGGTGGCTTCGACGCCGTCGCAGCGGGGCATGCGCAGATCCATGAGCACGATGTCGGGTCCGAACGCGGCCACCAATGCGATCGCCTCGTCGCCGTCGGCCGCCGCCCCCACGACCTCCACCTCCGGCAGCAGGCCCAGCACCAGTGTCAGGCCTTCCCGGACCACCCGTTGGTCGTCGGCGATCAGCACCCTCAGCACGCCGGTACGCCCAACTCGACGCGGAAGCCCGTCGCCGTCGGCCCGGTACGCAGCGTGCCGCCGAGCAGCTCGGCGCGTTCCCGCATCCCCGTCAGCCCGTAGCCCTCACCCGGACGCGGCGTGACGTCGGGCGACGGCGGCCCGCCGAAATCCTCCACCACCAGGCGAGCCAGCTCTTCCTCATAGGAAAGCGTGATCTCGACGCGATCCGGATTCGCGTGGCGGGTGACGTTCGTCAGCGACTCCTGGGCCACGCGGTAGACCGCGACCCGCGCTTCCGCGCCGAGGGCGTACGCCTCCCCGTGAACCCGATATTCGCAAGCGATCCCGTAGGTGTGGGCGAACCCGGCGGCCAGTCCGCCCAATCCCTCGGGACCGGGCAACTCGTCGTCACGCAGCATGCCGATCGCCCGGCGCGCCTCGTCGAGCCCCGACCGCGCCAGGTGATGCGCCCGTTCGACCGCCTGGCGCAGACGCGGATCGACGGTCTCCCCGACGGCCAGCATCCGTGCGCCTTCGAGCTGCAGCATGAGCCCGGACAACGAATGCGCCAGCACGTCGTGCATCTCGCGAGCCAGCCGCTGACGTTCGGCCAGCCCGGCCGCATGCGCCTCGGCCGCCCGGCTTTCCGCCAACTCGGCCAGCAACCGCTCGGATCGTCGGTTCGCCTCGTTGAGCCGCAACGCCAGGAAGAACATGCCGTAGAACGCGCCGATCATGACGGCGTTCAGCAAGCCCTCCGCGATCGAACGATGCAGCAAGGTCGTGGCGAGCAAGCCGAGGGAGACCAACGCCAAGACCGCCAGCAGAGCCGCGGTGTGACCACGTAGCCGCGGCCCGAGCATGGAGATCCCGACGAAGATCCCGGCGATCGCCGCGCCCGACTGCAGCCACGTCAACGTGACCGCGGCGGCCAGGAGCGCCACCACGAACACCAGCGGGACCGGCGTCGGCCGCCACAGCGTCGCCACCACTCCGGCACTGGCAAGGACGAACACGGCGAGCGCCAGTCCCACCAGGTCGACGCCCGGCCGTGGAGCCGAGGTGCCGACGCTCCCGATCACGACGAGAAGCACCAGCGGAACCAGCAGCCGCAGCCAGCGCAGCACCGGCTCCTCCCGGCGCTGCCAGCCGTCGAAGGTCGCGGGCGTACGCACGCCTCGACCCTACGGCGATCACCATGGAGCCGCCTCCAACCAGGGGTGGAGAAGAACCTCCACTGCCACGCCGAAGACCACGGCGGCCCGAACCGCGAGCCTGTCGGTATGCGTACCGTCAGACTCCTCGCGGCCGGTTATCTCGGCCTCAGCCTGCTCACCTTCGCCGCCGTCATCGCGCTGCGCGGGCATCCCGACATCGTCACCGACGCCGTCTGGGTGCGTACCTTCCTCGTCGTCCTCAGCTCCATCGCCGTCACCTTCTTCGCGGCCCGCGCTGCGAAGGGGTCACGTCCGGCGCTGCGGCGGCTGCGCATCCTGTCCGGCGTCATGACGGTGGCGATCGTCGTCATCGTCGCCCTGCCCGGACTGTTCCCCGGCTGGCTGCGGATCGAGCAGGCGGTGTGCGGCGTACTGCTGCTCGCGGTGTTCCTGCTGAGCCGCCGAGCCTTCCCGGGACCCGAACGGCAGGCCGCCTGACGAATCGCGTCAGGCCGCCCGGCCACGCCAGCGGTACAGATGCTCCGGGCGGCCCGTCGACCCGTACCGCAGATTCAGCTCGATCCGCCCGCTGTGGGCCAGATCCGCGAGGTACCGCTGCGCGGTCGCCCGGGAGACGCCCGTCGCGTCGGCCACGTCGATCGCCGTGACCGGACCCGGCGCGGCGCGCAGCGCCTCGAGGATGCGCTGCGCGGTCACCGCCGACCGGCCTTTCGGCAGCGCGCCCGTGGGCGCGTCCGCGTCGTGCAACAGGGCCACCGCCCGGTCGATCTCGGCCTGGTCCAGGTCGCGGTCCCCCGCCAGGTGGCCGCGGAAGCGGGCGTACGCCAAGAGCCGTTCCCACAGCTGGGCGGCGGTGAACGGCTTGACCAGATAGTTGAGCGCGCCCGTCGACAGGGCCGAGCGAACGGTGGCGGCGTCGCCCGCGGCGGTGAGCATGATGACGTCGGCGTCGAGCCGCCGGACGATGCCGGTGCCCAGCCCGTCGGGCAGATACTGGTCGAGCAGGACCAGATCGGGATGCAGCCGCTCGCATTCGCTCACCGCCGCCGCGGCGGTATGCGCGACGCCCACCGAGTGGAACCCCGGCACCTTGTCCACGAAGGACGAATGCAGCGCCGCCACCCGGAAGTCGTCGTCCACGACCAGTACGCCGATCACTGCGCCTCCCACGCCAGCGCGGCGGCCGGGCTGAGCACGCCGGGCAGCTCGGCGACGAAGACCGCGCCGCCGGTCTCGCCGGGCGGGCCGAGGCGTACGTCGCCGCCGTGGTGGCGGGCCGTGCGGCGAGCCAATGCCAGCCCGAGCCCGCTGCCCGGTGAGTCCTTCGTGGACGCTCCCGGCAGGAACGGGTCGGGCAACGTCACCCCGTCACCGCTGTCGGCCACGTAGACGTGCAGATCCCCGTCGTGGGCGAGCAGGCTGACCTCCACCCAGCCCGGCTGACGGACGCCGGTCGCGGCGGCCCGGATCGCGTTGTCCACCAGGTTGCCCAGAACGGTGACGACATCCAGCGGTGACGTGAGCCGGCCCGGGATCCAGGTGTCCTCCCCCAGCCGAAGGCTCACCCCCGCCTCGGACGCGACCGCGCTCTTCGCTGCGAGCAGCCCGTCCAGGTACGGGTCGCCGACCTCGCCCGGCGGCGCCCCGGCGGCCGCGGTCGCCGACAGCTCCCGCATGTACGCCCGCGCCCGCTCGACCTCGCCCAGTTGCAGCAGCCCGTCGAGGGCGTGCAGCCGATTGGTGTGCTCGTGCGCCTGCGCCCGCAGGGCGTCGGTCAGCGCCCGGGTCGCCTCCAGCTCCCGGGCCATGTCGTCGAGGTTGGTGTGATCGCGCAACGTCAGCACGGTGCCGAGATCCTGCCCGCCGCGCTGGACCGGCCGGCGGGTCACCACCACCACTCGTTCGCCGAGCATCCGCAGTCCACTGGTCAGCGACGACCGGTCCTCGAGGAGGGCGCGGATCTCGTCGGTGGCCGGTGATCCCGGGGTGACCGGCTGGGTCAGGAGCTTGGCAGCCTGTTCGGTGCAGACCCCGACCCGGCCCGCGACGTCGACGGCCAGCACCCCGTCGCGTACGCCCTCCAGGACGGCGACCTGTTCGCGTACCAGATCCGCCAGATCGGCGGGCTCGAGGCCGAATGTGCGCCGCTTGAGCCGGACCGCGAGCAGAGCCGCTCCCCCGATGCCGACGGCGAGCGAGAGGACCGTGAAGCCGATCGCCCACGGCAGGATCTGATCGAGGCGATCGCCGATGCGGTCGGCGTGGATGCCGACGCTGACCTCGCCCACGATGGCACCGGTCGAGTCGCGCAGCGGTACCTTGCCCCGCGCGGACAGGCCGAGCGTGCCGCGCTCGATGTTGACTTCCTCGCTGCCCTGGAGCGGACCGGTCGGATCGGTGCTGACCCGTTGGCCGATGCGATCCGGTTCTCTGTGCGAGAAGCGGATGCCGTCGGCATCGGTGATCACGACGAACAAGGCCTTGTTCGCGGCCCGGACCCGCTCGGCGTAGGCCTGGACCGGCCCATTGACGTCGGGCCGGCCGGTGCGGACCTGATCGCCGAGCCCCGGCTCCTGCGCGACCGACCGGGCGACCGCGAGCGCCCGCTGCTCGTACTGCTGCTCGATCTCATGCCGCAGCAGCAGCACGGCGAGGGTGAACCCGGCCGCCGCCACGATGGCGACCACGACCACCTGCAGCAGCATCGTCTGCGTGGCCAGGCGGAGGGGGCGGCGGCTCATGCCCGTCAAACTACCTGGGAAAACGCGGTGAGCAGAATGCGCAGAACGCCATCTACGTAACTTGGCCGCGCAATGGACGAAACCGCGCGGAAACCTTCCGGCCGCCCTTACGGTCTGCCGCTATGACCCAGACCACATCCGCCATCCGGCTGCAACGGGCGACCAAGGTGTTCCCCGCGGCCGGGGGCGGCACCTTCACCGCCATGCGCGAGGTCACCCTCGACGTCGCGCCGGGCGAGTTCGTCACCGTGGTCGGCCCGACCGGCTGCGGCAAGTCCACCACCCTGGCGCTGATCTCCGGGCTGGAACCGGCCAGCGCCGGGGAGGTCGCCGTCGCCGGCACGCCGGTCACCGGCATCCCCGGAAACGTCGGCTACATGTTCCAGCAGGACGCGACGCTGCCGTGGCGGACGGTCGTCGACAACGTGGCCCTCGGCCTGCGCTACCGCGGGGTGCCGAAGGCGGAGGCCCGGGAGCGGGCGCAGGAGTGGGTCGACCGCGTCGGCCTGCACGGCTTCGAGAAGTACTACCCGCATCAGCTGTCCGGCGGCATGCGCAAGCGGGTCGCCATGGCTCAGACACTGATCACCGAGCCGCAGATCCTGCTCATGGACGAGCCGTTCGGCGCGCTCGACGTGCAGACCCGGGAGCTGATGCAGGCCGAGCTGCTGCGGCTGTGGGCCGGCACGGGCGCGGCCGTCGTCTTCGTGACCCACGACCTGACCGAGGCGATCGCGCTGGCCGACCGAGTCGTGGTGATGACCGCCGCGCCCGCCACCGTGAAGTCGATCGTCCCCGTGACGCTGCCCCGCCCCCGCGACGTCGAGGCTATCCGGCTCGACCCGGCCTTCCTCGACCTCTACCGCGAGGTCTGGGACTCCCTGCGCGAAGAGGTCGAGATCGCCCGCGAGAGAGGAGCCCGCCGTGGCTGACGTCGGCATCGCAATGGTGGACAACCGTCCCGCCGAGATCACCCTGCGCACCCCGAAAGACCGCCGCTGGACCGTGTACGCCGGCCGCGTCGTCCTGGTCGCGCTGTGGCTCGGCTCGTGGGAGGTCGCCGGGACCTACTGGATCGACCCGTTCTTCTACTCCAAGCCCAGCCTGATCTGGCAGAAGCTGATCGACTGGTTCACCGAGGGCACCTCGTACGGCAGCATCTGGCTCCAGATCAGCTACACCCTCCAGGAAGCCGTGTACGGGTTCGCCCTCGGCGCGGTCGTCGGCGTCGTGCTCGGCGTCGTCCTGGGCCGATCCCGGTTCCTGTCCGACGTCCTGGCCCCGTTCATCAAAGCCGCCAACGCCATTCCGCGTATCGTGCTGGCCTCACTGTTCGTGATCTGGTTCGGCTTCGGCATGAGCTCCAAGGTCGCGACCGCGTTCGTCCTGGTCTTCTTCGGCGTCTTCTTCAACGCCTTCCAAGGCGCCCGGGAAGTGCCGAAGGTCATCGACGACAACAGCCGCATCCTCGGCGCCTCCCGGCTGCAGATGATGCGCACCGTCGTGCTACCCAGCGCGACCTCGTGGATCCTCGCCAGCCTGCACACCGCGTTCGGGTTCGCACTCATCGGCGCCATCGTCGGCGAGTACACCGGCGCCGACAAAGGTCTCGGCATGCTCATCGCCCACTCGCAGGGCACCTTCGACTCGGCCGGCATCTACGCCGCCATGATCATCATGACCGCGCTGGCACTGCTGGCCGAGGCGGTCCTCACCCTCGTCGAGCGCCGGCTGACCCGCTGGCAGCCTCGCTAACCCCCTCCTCACTCCGATTGGACTGCTCATGCGTAAATCCATCGCTCTGCTGGCCCTGCCGGCGCTGGTCCTGGGCCTGTCGGCCTGCCGCGGCCAATCCCCGTCGGCGGGCTCCGACGGCGGCGGCACCCAGACCATCACGATCATGGTCGGCGGCCTGGACAAGGTGATCTACCTGCCGGCCAAGCTCACCGAACAGCTCGGCTACTTCAAGGACGCCGGAATCACCGTCGACCTCAAGAGCGAACCGTCCGGCGCGGACGCCGAGACCATGATGCTCGCCGGTCAGGTCGACGGCGTCGTCGGCTTCTACGACCACACCGTGCACCTGCAGGCCAAGGGCAAGTGCGTCGAGAGCGTCGTGCAGTTCGCCGACGTGCCGGGCGAGGCCGAGGTCGTCGCGACGAGCAAGGCCGCCACGCTGTCCTCCGCGAAGGACTTCGCGGGCAAGAAGCTCGGCGTGACCAGCCCCGGATCGTCGACCGACATGCTCACCCAGGCCCTCGCCGTGCGCAACGGCGTCCAGAAGTCGCAGTACACCACGGTCAAGGCCGGCGCGGGCGCCACCTTCATCGCCGCCATCGACAACGGCGGCATCGACGCCGGCATGACCACCGACCCGACCATCGCCAAACTGGTCAGCACCGGCAAGGGCAAGGTCATCATCGACCTGCGGACGGAAGAAGGCACCAAGGCGGCCCTCGGCGGGCTCTACCCCGGGGCGTCGCTCTACATGCCCTGCGACTACGTGTCCTCCCACAAGGAAGCCATCCAGAAGATGGCCACGGCGTTCGTCAAGACGCTGAAGTTCATCAACACCCACACCGCCGCCGAGATCGCGGCGAAGATGCCGGCCGACTACGCCGGAGAGGACGTCAAGCTCTACGAGCAGTCGATCAACGACTCCAAGGGCATGTTCACCGCCGACGGCGTCATGCCGGCCGACGGCCCGCAGACCGTGCTCGACGTGCTCAAGGAGTCCAACCCCGACGTGCAGAAGGCTGGCACGATCGACCTGACCAAGACCTTCACGACAGACTTCGTCAAAGCGGCAAGCTGACCCAGCTCTGAAACCCTTGTGGGGAGGACGGCGTCCTCCCCACAAGCCGCTCCAGCGGCGCCACCATGATGTTCCATCTCCGCCTGCCGGGAGCACTGGCGTCGCACGCACCCAGTACCGTGCTGTCCGAGCAGCATCTCAATTCGGGGAGGAACATTGCGTAGGGTCCGCATCGCCGGCGTGCTTCTGGCAGGCATCACGGCACTTGCCGTGGCTGGTTGTAACGCCGACAAGGGCACAGCTACCGATAGCAGTTCACCGTCGGCCGCGCCGAGTTCGTCCGTACCGAAGACGGCCGCGAAAGACGCTCTGGCTGCGGCGGCCGACAAGACGAACGGCACGAGTTATCGCTTACGGGTGGGCATGAACGGGATGATGACGGTTTCCGGCCTCGGCAACGTCGAAACTATGAGCAAGAAATACGACATGGACATGACTGTGGACATGGGCAGCAGCAAGCTGACCATGCAGACGGTCGTGGTGGATACCGACATGTACATCAAGATCAAGGGGATGCCGGGTCTGCCGAGCCAGTGGATGAAGGTGTCCACCAGCAAGATCAAACCGGGCTCGCAGCTCGATCCCAATACTCAGAACCTGGTCACCATGGCAGATTGGGTCGTTTCAGCCGAGTGGGACGGGGAGTACGCCGTCAAGGGAACCCTTGACATGTCGAAGTCTCCCACCGCGACCGAGCAGGCCAAACAGCAGCTCGGCGACAAAGCGAAGGCGGTGCCGTTCACGGCGACCATCGATCGCAACGGTTACCTGACCGGCATGACACTCGACATGAACGCCATGATGCCGGGCACCGGCTCGATGACAGCCTCGTACTCCAATTTCGGTGAGCCGGTGACGGTGACGGTGCCCCCGGCCAACCAGGTGACGCCCATGCCGGCCGAGTTGATCGCGGCCATGGGCGGATGACCTCCAGCTGATCGATTCATGCGCACTCGCCCCGGATCAACTCTTGATCAAGACGACGCACGCAGGTCGTGATCTAGATCCGATCGACGTCCCTCGGACGAAGGTGAGTGCGCATGAAACTCCAGTTCGGACCGTCCGCTTGCAGGCCGTCGACGCTCGCAGCCGCAACCGCCGGCAGCTTTCTCGTCGTGTCCAACCCGGCGTTCGCGACGAACGACGACGGTTTCGCCGCCCTGGCGACCGCCGCCATCGGCTCGATCAGATCCAGCCCGGCCGACCCGCCATCGATTGCCGCGGCCGTCCCAGGTCGGCGATTTGCCTAGTTCTGGGCCTGGGCCCGCAGGGCCAGGAAGGCGCGCACGAGTTCGTCGGTATCGCCTTGGCCACGTGGCATGTTGAGCTTCACGGCCGACTCGTCGGAGAACACGAGCATGAGTTTGCGCATCGCGACGCCACCGCCGACCCGGACCTGGAGCAGGTCCGCTGGGCCGTACTGCGCCGCGAGGACGTAGGTCGGCCGAAGGAGCCCGAACTTCAGCGTGAAAGCCAGGTATCGCCGCGAAGTGACCGCGAAGATGACCTCATACGCCGCGGGAAACGTCGCGGCGAGGGTCCCACCCGGATCATCGCCCCGCAAGGCGTCGACGCCGACGTCCAGCGTCGCCTTGACCGCACCGGTGATCGCGCCTCCGACCGCGCCGCCGATGCCGATGACCGCGCCGAAGACCTGACCGAATGCGGTGTCCACGAGCGCGCGCCCAACCGTGCCGTTCGGCCGGCAAAGGAATCCACACTGCACCGATTCACCCGGCTCCAGAGCGGCCGCCGCATACTTCCGCACGGCCTTCGTGTAATTGACCATGCCCATGCTGCCCTCACCCGGCCCATTCGAATGCGGAATGCTCATCGATGCGCAAAAGGCTAGTCATCGATGGATGCGCCGTGATCCGCTGTTCGGGCTGCCAGCACGGCCGATCACAGGTCGTAGGGGAGCCCACTCGCGCCGCCCGCCCGGCCCAACGTCACAGCCCGTCGGCCGACGAGCGCTTGGTGCGGATCGACCGGCGTACGCGGCCGGTCAGAACGGATTGCCCGGAGCCGTCCGTCTCGCTCTCGTCCGGCTAGTGCCCACACCGCCGGTCGTCGGCCAGCTCGGCACCGAACGCCGCCCTGTGGGTCTTCGTCGTGATCCGCGCCTTGCGCTGGTACGCCATCGCGGCCCTGGCCGACGTCCGCTGGGGAACCCGCCAGCGCATCGAGGCCGGCTGATGAGGCCCGCCGACGGGTGTTCCGCGGAAGGACCCGCTTACCAGTAGCGCAGGTTGGTCATGTCGTCCATGAGCCTGTCGATGAACTGCCCATAGGACACGTCGTACTCCACGATCACGTACCACCGGACCGCGCCGAACCAAACCCACGGCACTGTCAAGATGAGCGCTCCGATCACCAGGAACGCCCGCGAGACGACACCGAGCACCATCACCGGAGCACCGAGCACACTCAGCCGGCAGCCCCACAGGACCGACCGGTACCACCAGGCGAGCCGCAGGACCCGAATGTCATCCATGCGGCGAATGTAGGCGGTCGCCACCAGCTTCACGGACGTGATCGACCAGGTGCCGGGCTCTCTAGTATGGAGGGTGTGGATGCCGCTTTGATTCGCGTTCCGTCCGCCGACTCCGACGACGATCCGCTGGCCGACCTCGCCGAGCTGCTCACCGCTGACGACGCTCTTCGTGGCCTCGTCCGGCTGGTGTCTCGGCCGCCGGTCGCCGGGCAGCTCGGCGGCGGCTGGGATGCTCTGGCCGTCGGAGTGGGGTCCGGAGGTGCGGCCACCGCGCTTGCC
>JABFYB010000081.1 GCA_013361475.1 Hamadaea sp. | reverse complement strand
GAGCAAGCTCACGACCCATTTGTCCGGATCACCAGGAGTTACCCTGACCCCCGCGCACGACAGTCATCTGTGAATGTAGTACTCTCCACGCCTCATTACTAGTATTTCCGACTCGTGTCATATGTGTGGACTGCCACGGATGGGCGTTTGCGCCGTGGTGTCCGGTCAGCAGATCACGCGGAGTGCTTCCGGCACCGCGGCGAACCGAACTTGCTCGCGTTCTCCGAGGTAGTCCCCGTCAAGTTGAAACGCCTGTGGCGTATCGGAAGTGACGGTGAACGCCGCAAGGTCGTGATGACGGACGACCTGACGGCCGCGCGGTTCGCCGTCGGTCGCGAGAATCTGCGCCACGGTACGCATCGTCGACGGCACCCGCAGCACCCGCAGTGCCATGACGTCCAGGCCGAGATCGAACGAGGCGTCGGGGTTCGGGTGGACCGGCCGGTCGCCCAGGAACGTCCAGGGCGCGGTGTTCTGCACGATGATCGAGGCGAGCCGTTCCTCGTCCGCGTCGTCCGGCAGCTCGAGCGTCAGGTCCGCCGGATGCCGTTCGAGGAAGTACTCCCCGAGGGTCGATCGGAGGTAGAGCCCCGGGGTGGCGCGGCGGCCCTTGCGACGCGCCCGTTCCACCCGGCGGGTGACGGCCGCATCGAGCCCCAGACCGGCGCAGAAGGTGAAGTACCGATCGTCGGCCAGACCGAGCCCGATCGTCCGGCTGCGGCCCTCTCGGAGCGCCTGCAGCAGTACGCCAGTCGCCTCGGACCATTCCTTCGGCAGTCCCAGCGCCCGGACGAAGACGTTGGTCGACCCACCCGGCACGACCGCGAGCGCGGGCCGGGTCTCGGCGGGTCCGGCCATCAGGCCGTTGACCACCTCGTTCACCGTACCGTCTCCGCCGAGCGCCACGACCAGCTCGACGCCGGCCTCGGCAGCCTGACGTGCCAGGTGCCCGGCGTGCCCACGCCGCCGGGTATAGCCCAGCTCCAGATCCAGCGCGCTGCGCAGCGCGCCGGCGAGCACGTCGCGGCTCCGCGCGCTGGTGGTCGTCGCCTTCGGGTTCACGATGAGGAGGGCCCGCATGGGGCGCAATCTACCGGGCCTACCCTTGAGGCCATGACCACACCGGCCGTCACAGACACGGGTACGCCCACCGCGACGCCGCCGACCGTGCGGGCCGCGGTCGCGCTGCTGTCGGCACAAGCGGTCGCCGCCGCCGCGATCACGATCTTCCTCGTCTACGAGGATCTCACCGTCGGCGGGGCGAACCAACGTCTGGCGTGGGCCGTCACCGGCGTGGCGGTGCTGATCGGCGCCCTGCTCGCACTGCTGGCCCGGTCGGTCGGCAAGCACCGCCGCTGGGCTCGGGACATCGCCGTCGCGCTGGACCTGACCTTCCTGGCCCCGGCGTACTACATGATCGTCGGCGAGCTGGCCTGGCTCGGCGTGATCGTCGGGCTCATCTGCCTCGCGACGATCGCGACCCTGGTGGCGCCGCCGACCAACCGCGCCGTCGGCGAAGCCGGCTTGTCGCTCTGACCCCACCCGTCTCCGGGCTCTCTGCGCGCTCCCCCAGGAGCTGGATCAGGGATCTCGGTCGAATCTTGGGCCAAGATTCGACCGAGATACGTGATCCAGCGCGGATCTTGCCAAACCGAGGACGCGGATCTTGGCGGGCCTAGGACGCGGATCGTGGCCGACAGGCGGCCCGGGTGCCGACGGGAGGACGGCGGCTAGCGCTGGGAGCTGGACGACCGCTGGCTGACCATCCGGATGGTCGCCTCGTTCGCGGTCAGCTCGGCGGAGGCTTGCGCGGTCAACGAGGTCAGCACGTGCCACGGCCAGCTCGTCGGGCTGGGCAGGCGAGCGCCGTCCTTGACGGGCGCGGCGATCGAGATGGTCAACTGCTCCGGGCCGATCTCGAAGCGGCAGCGCAGCTCGGCGTCGGGCGGGGTGATGACCAGCAGCATCGCGCATGCCTCGTCGACCGCGATCCGCAGGTCTTCGATGCGTTCCAGGGTGTAGTGGAGGCGCGCGGCGAGCCCGGCCGTGGCGGTCCGCAGAACGCTCAGGTACCCCCCGTCGGCGGGCACCACAAGGGTGACGATGTCGTCGTCGCCGACGTTCGTCTGGTCATATGCGTCGCTCTGCGCCAAGGAGCCTCCCCCCGGGGAGGGACTTTAGCCGAAAGCGGGTGGCCGTGTATCCCACGGCCACCCGCTCCCGCTGTGGATCAGGCCTGCTTGGTCTCCCAGAAGATCTTCGAGATCTCCTCGATCTTCGCCAGGAGCTGCTCGGCCGTGGCCGGGTCGGCCGAG
>JABFYB010000714.1 GCA_013361475.1 Hamadaea sp. | reverse complement strand
GGCGGTGGTTCCAGCATGGGCCACGCTGGGTGGCATGGGGGCGACCGTGGTGATCGGGGCGATCGCCGGGCTCTACCCGGCGATCCGGGCCGCCCGGCTCTCGCCGACGGAGGCGCTCGCCGCTCCCTGACGTTTCCGTACCTAGATCATTGCGCCAGCCATGCTGTATGAACGGGCAAATCGCCTCGCGAAGCAGCATGGCTGGCGCAATGATCACGCGCGAGCTACGGGTCGATCACGACGGTGCAGGTGTAGGTCCCCGGTGCGAGGTCCTTGTACGCCTCGGACGTGTCGTCGAAAGCGTTCGGCGTACCGTCGGCCGGGTCGGGTGTCAGCCCGGTGCAGCTGATGCGCGAACCGGTGCCACCCGGCACCTGCGAGGTGGAACTCACCGTGATGGTGGTGAGCGGCACGTTCACGAACGAGACCGTCTCCCCGGCGTACGGGCTGTCGGCGCAGGTCGCCGCGTTGTCCACGGTCACCGTCTTGTCGCCTTCGCCGACGTAGTTCGCCGGCACCGTCTCGTGCACGGTGTAGGAGCCGAAGAGCAGGTTGTCGAAGCAGGCCTGGCCGTTGGCGTCGGTCTGCTTGGTGACGCCGTTGACCGTGAAGGAGACCCCGGCCTGCGGCTGCGAGCCGGTCGGTGCGGCGACATGCTTCTCCGTCTTGGAGACGCGGATGGCGCCACGCTTGCGCGGGTCGGTCACCGGGTCGAGGGTGACGGTGCCCCCGGCGGTGATGGTGATGTGCTGGTCGGCCGCGCCGTCGTGGCCCGGCGGGACGACCGTCTCGACCACCCAGTAGTCCCCGGCCGGAACGTTGCTGATCGTGCAGTCGCCGTTGGCGTCGGTGGTGCACTTGAACGCCGTGGCGGTGTCCTCGGCGCCGCGCGATCCGCCGACCGGCGCGTTGTCCTTGTAGAGCGTGAACTCGGCTCCGGCCAAGGGAGCGCCGGTGTCGTCCACCTTGTGGATCTTCACCGTGCCGCAGTTGGTGATGTTGACGGTCTGCGGCGGGACGAAGTCCTTCAGCGCCGCGTTGAACTGGTCCGAGGACCGGCTCTTCAGGTACGCCGTGCCGAACGACTCGCACGAGGTCGGGTCGAAGATCGCCGACAGAGCGATCTGCGCCTCGCCGAACGTACGCGGGTCGAGCGCGCCCAGTCCGTCGGCTTCGGCGGCCGGAATCGCCGAGGTGTTGATGGAACCGGTCGCCTTCCCCGAGCCGGTGAGGTTGGCGGCCGGACCCCACGCCGATCCGGTCCAGGTCCGCAGCGAGAGGGTCGGGTGGGTGCCGCCCTGGGCCAGGTCGTAGGTGATGAGCAGGTCACCCGTCGTGCGTACGGGGGTCACGCCGTTGCTGGAGGCCACCTTGCTCTGATTGAACTCGAAGTCCATGTTGGTGGTTCCGGTCGGGTCCTGCACCCGGGACCAGTACAGGTTCAGGAAGCCGGTGGCGGTGCCGCCCTCCTGGTAGACGCCGAAGAACTTCAGGTCGCTCTTGTTCGGCGGAATGCCGCCGTCCACCACGGTCGGTACCGCGGTGTCCTCCTTGGTGCCCTGCCCGAACGACTCGTCGGCCGGGCCGCTGGCGGTGTCGGCCTTGCGTACCTCGGTCACGGTGGCCCAGTCGATCGACGGCGCCGGGTCGTCGGCCTTGAGGTTGGCGTCGGTGTCGATCTCGAAGTTGCTGCCCGGCAGGCTGACCTCCGGGTGGGAGGCGAACGCGCCGGTGGTGAGGCTGAGGGCGGCCAACGCCGCGGTCGCGGAGGCGACTATCAGCCGCGTACGCAATCGGCCGCCCTGCGGCCCGAGTCTGATCATGAATGGCTCCTCGAACGGGTGGGGCCATCCCCGTTGATGGCCCCCAGTGAATAACGGCGCGTATATGAGCCCATTACGCGTCGTAATTTCCCGAGGTGGAGTCAGCTGAGGGGAGGGCGCCGTGTCACGGCCACGACCGGAGGGCGGCGTCTTCGGCGAGGCGGGTCAGTCCGGGAGCATCGGCATTTCCAGGCCGGGGCTCTTGCCGACGAGCACGCCACGGGTGACCGAGCCGCTGCCGAAGCGATCCCGGACGGCGTCCAGCGCCCCGTCGAGGGCCACCCGGTCGGGCGTGCCGAAGGGCAGTTCGAGCTGCACGAAGTCCTGGTTCTCCAGGTTGCCGACGCTGATCCCGATGAGGGTCAGGCCGCGTACGGCGATCATCGGCCGCACCGCGGACAGTAGCGTCCGGGCGGCGGTGAGGATCTCCTCGGTCTGCACGGTCGGACGGCTGAGCGTCCGGGACCGGGTGGCCCGCGTGAAGTCGCGGAACCGCATCCGCAGCACGACGGTCCGGCCGGGCCGGTCCGCCTTGCGCATCCGGCGCGTGACCCGGTCGACCAGCCCGGCCAGCGTCGCGTCCAGCTCCTCATAGGACTGATTACCCCGGCCCAGCGCCCGCTGCGCGCCCATCGAACCGCGTCGCCGGCCGGTCTCGACCCGGCGCGCGTCCTTGTTGTGCGCCAGCGCCCACAGGTGCCGTCCGGCATGCCCGCCGAGGATCGAGATGAGCGCCGCCTCGCCGATCCGGGCGACGTGCGCGACCGTCCGGATGCCGCGTTCGGCCAGCTTGGCCGCGGTCACCGGGCCGACGCCCCACAGCATCTGGACCGGCAGCGGGTGCAGGAACTCCAGCTCGCGATCGGGGGCGACGGTCAGCAGCCCGTCCGGCTTGGCGACCCGGCTGGCCACCTTGGCCAGGAACTTCGTCCGGGCGACCCCGACGGTGATGGGCAGTCCCACACGCGACAGCACGTCGGCCCGCAGCCGCACGGCGATCTCCGTCGGCGTCCCGCTGATGCGCCGGAGACCGCCGACGTCGAGGAACGCCTCGTCGATCGAGATCGGCTCCACCAGTGGGGTGGTGTCCCGGAACACTTCGAAGACCGCCTTGCTGGCCTGCGAGTACGCCGACATCCGGGGTTCGAGCACGATGGCGTCGGGGCACAACGCCCGGGCCTGACGACCGCCCATCGCTGTGCGTACCCCTCGGGCTTTGGCCTCGTAGCTGCAGGCGAGCACGACACCGTGCCCCACGATCACCGGTTTGCCGCGCAGCGCGGGCCGATCGCGCTGCTCGACCGACGCGTAGAAGGCGTCGAGGTCGGCGTGCAGGATCGAGGCGCCCTCCATGCCCAGATCATAGAACAAATGTTCTAGAAGTGGGGAGCGATAGGCTGGTGCGCATGTCTGTCTCCGACGACTTCGCCCAGGCCCAGGCCGACGTGAAGCAGCTGCCGACGCGCCCCGGCAACGAGGTCCTGCTCCAGCTCTACGCCCTCTACAAGCAGGGCAGCCAGGGCGACGCGACCGGCAAACGGCCGGGCATGTTCGACCTGGTGGGCCGGGCGAAGTTCGACGCCTGGAGCGAGCTGGCCGGCACCGATCAGGAGACGGCCCAGACCCGCTACGTCGAACTGGTCCGCAAGCTGCAGGCTCAAGCCTGACCGATCGCGACGGTCGCGCCGAGCTCGTCGTCGACGGCGATCTCGGCGCGGAACCCGTTGTCGGCGAGTGCCGCCGAGCTCATGGCGGCCTGCTCGTCGCTCGTCTCGATCAGGATCCGGCCGCCGGGCGCGAGCCAGACTCCCGCTCCGGCGGCTACCCGCCGGTGAATGTCCACACCGTCCGGACCGCCGTCGAGCGCGACGCGCGGCTCGTGGTCGCGCGCCTCGGGCGGCATCAGCGCGATCTGCCCGCTCGGGACGTAAGGCGCGTTGACCGCCAGGACGTCGACCCGGCCCAGCAGCTCGCGGGGCAGGGCTTCGAACAGATCTCCCTGATACGCGTGAAGCAGCGCACCGGTCAGGTTGGCCCGGGCGCAGCGCACCGCGACGGGATCGACGTCGGCGGCGTACACCTCGACGCCGGGGACCAGGTCGGCGATCGCCCGCCCGACCGCGCCGGTGCCGCAGCAGAGGTCCACGACGATCGAGCCGCTCCGGGCGTACGCGGCGGCCCGCCGGGCGAGGAACTCGGTACGCCGCCGGGGCACGAAGACGCCGGGCTCGACGACGATCCGCAGACCGCAGAACTCCGCCCAGCCGAGGATCTGCTCCAGCGGCTCGCCTTCTTCGCGGCGGCGGAGGAGCCGGTCGACGTCCTCCGGGGCGGATTCGGCGAGGATCAGCTCGGCCTCGTCCTCGGCGAAGACGCAGCCGGCCGACCGCAATCGGTCCACGGCTCGGGTGAAGGTGACAGTCATCGCATACGGACGATACCGGCGAGTACTAGAGTGCCCGGCATGGTCTCCGAGCGGGTGCAGAGCCAGGTCTTCGGTGAGGTCGCGACCGAGTACGACGACGTCCGGCCGGGCTATCCGGTCGAGATCGCCGATCGGGTCCTGGCGTACGCGGGAAGCCGGCCGCGGTCGATCGTCGAAGTGGGCGCCGGCACCGGCAAGGGCACCGAGGTCCTGCGTACGCTCGACGCCCCGATCGTCTGCGTGGAGCCGGACGCGGCGATGGCGGGCGTCCTGCGGCGGCGGTTCGCCGAGGATCAGCTCGTCGACATCGCGGTCAGCCGATTCGAGGACTGGACCCCGCCGGTGACCGGCGTCGACCTGCTGGCCAGCGCCCAGGCCTGGCACTGGGTCGGCCACCGGACGCGGACGCAGCTCGCCGCCGACGCGCTGGCGCCCGGCGGAGTCCTCGCCTTGTTCGCGCACGACTTCGGGTTCGCCGACGGAGACACCGCCACCGCGATGCAGAACGTCTACCTCAAGTACGCCCCGGAGATCGCCCACGGGGTGCCCTCGAACCTGCATCCGGACGTCTTCCATCCGGACGAGCTGCGGACCTCCCCGCTGTTCACCGACTTCGAGCAGCAGGAGGTGATCCGCGTGGTGCCCTTCCCGACGCCCCGTTATCTGCGGCTGCTGTCGACCTTCTCCAACCACCGGATGCTGCCCGACCAGCGGCGGACCCGGCTGCACCAGGCGATCGCCGAACTCATCGACGGCCGCGGCGGGGTGCTGCATCAGCAGCTGACGACCGGTCTGATCCTCGCGCGCCGGGCAGCCTGATCGGCGCGCCGGCCGCCCGCCGCTTGCGCAGCAGGTGGGTCAGGTACAGCAGGGCGGCGGTCAGCACGCCCATGTCGTCGAGGTAGATCGGATCGGGTAGCAGGTCCACGGGCAGGATCGTGTAGATCAGCGCGCCCCAGAAGGCGACCTTCCCGCCCGTGCCGAGGTCGCCCAGCATCCGCTTGGTCACGAAGAGTTTCCGCGCCAAGCGGATCGCACCGTACAAAGTGATCAGTGCGACGACGCCGGCGACGACTCCGACGACGATCCAGGCTTCCCGGGACATGGCGTTGAGCGTACCCAGATCGGCCCGATGTCATGCCATCGCCGACGTGACGACCTCCCGTGCCGCCTGGAGCTCGGCTTCCGCGCCGGGTACGCCGATCGATGCAATGGTTGCGTTCAGAAAATGCAACGGTTATGTTTCATCCGTGAAGGATGATCTCCACGAGGCGACCGTCGCGGTGCTGGCCGAGGTCGGGTGGGACGGGCTGACCCTGGAACGGGTCGCCGACAAGGCCGGCAAGTCCCGGGTCACCCTGTGGCGCAACGGCGTGACCCGGGAGAGCCTGCTGGACGGGTTGCTCAGACGACTGGCCGAGGACTATCGCGACTCGATGCTGCCAGTGCTCACCGCCGGCGGTGAGCCGGCCGAGCGGCTGCGGAAGACGATGAACGCGCTCTGCGACGTGGTCGACGCGCATGCGGATGTGCTGACCCTGTCCGACGAGATGTTCCACCGGGCGGCCGCGACGGCGGACCTCCCGATGCGCTTCCTCGACCCGTTCGTGGCGGTGCTGCGCGACGCCCGGGCGGCGGGCCGGCTACTCGGCAAGGGCACCGACCTCGACCGGGCCGACATCCTGTTCAACGCCGTCGCCTGGACCTACCTGCACCTGCGCGCCCGGCACGCCTGGACCCCGGCGAAGGCGCGTACTCACCTGCTGCCGATGCTGATCGAAGGGACCGTCCGATGAACTCGCTGCACGACGCGTACTGCTCCAGCCCCGAATGGGCCGAGATCCTGGTGGGCGAGGTGCTGCCCTGGGGGCTGGCCGGGCTGCCGCGTCCGGCGTACGCCGTCGAACTGGGCGGCGGCTTCGGCGCCAGCACGGCGTACCTGCTGGACTGGACCGATCGGCTGACCGTGATCGAGGCGGACGCCACCCTCGCCGACGGCCTGACCGCCAGGTTCCCCACCGCCGACGTACGCCACGCCGACGCGCGTCGCGTACCGCTGCCGGACGGTGTCGCCGACGCGGTCGTCTGCTTCACGATGCTGCACCACGTCACCCCGGCCGCCGCGCAGGACGAGCTGTTCTTCGAAGCGGCCCGCTTGCTGCGTCCGGGCGGCTGGTTCGCCGGGACCGACAGCCTCGGATCGGACCGGCTACGGGAGTTCCACGAGGGCGACGTCTACGAGCCGCTCGACCCCGACACCCTCCCCGTACGCCTGACCGCGGCCGGATTCGGCGAGGTGGAAGTCGAGGTCGGCGACCGGTTGCGGTTCCGCGCCCGGCGCTGAGGTCTTGCCGCGTCCGGGCGGACGTGCATACTCAGCGGATATGGAGTCCGAACGTCCGGAACTCGGCCGGGATCTCGCGCACGCGCTGCGGACCGGACCGTTCTCGGCCGCCCTCCACCTGGCGATCGAAGATCGCGGGCTACGCCTGGAGGAGATTCAGGAGAAGCTCGCCGTCGCCGGGATCACCGTCAGCCTCACCACGTTGAGTTACTGGCGGCGGGGGCGCAGCCGTCCGGAGCGGCCGGACTCGATGAAGGCGGTACGCCTGCTGGAGGAGATCCTCGCGCTGCCGCCGGAGTCGCTGATCGCTCAGCTCGGGCCGCGCCGGCCGCGCGGGCGCTGGCTCACCCAGCCGCCGGGCACCTTGGACATCGACCGGCTGTTCGAGGACGCCACCAGCGTCTCGCGGATGATCGGCGAACTGGACCGGTGGCTCAACCACGAACTGACCCGGTTGAGCCTGCACGACCTGTACCTGGTCGGCGGGGACCGGCAGGAGATCAGCCTCACCTGCCGTCAGGTGCTGCGGTCCAACGTGGACCGGCTCAGCCGCACGGTCGGCATCTTCCGGACCGACGACCTGAAGGCGTTCACCGACATCCGGGCGCTGCGCAACTGCCGGCTCGGCCGGGTGCGTACGGACGCGGCGTCGGGACTCCTGGCCGCCGAGATCATCTTCGACCGCATGCTCGCCCGGGGCGACACCGTGGTCATCGAGTACGCCTTTCTCAGCGACTCGGCGACGCCGACCGAGACGTACTACCGCGGCTTCAACGTGCCCGTCAGCGAGTACGTCCTGGAGGTGCAGTTCGATCAGCGGGCGGTCCCGGCCCGGTGTTATCGCTACGAGCGCCGGGCCATCCACGCCCCGGATCAAGGCCTACGCGAGATCTGGATCGGGTCGACGCACGGGGCGCATCTGGTCGCCTCGGACGTCCCGCCGGGCATCGTCGGCATGCGCTGGGAATGGGAGTAGGCCCGGAAAATGGCGACGGGCGGGCGGCTTCCCTCGTGAGGAAGCCGCCCACCACGCCGGTCAGGCGACCGTCAGCGTGACGTCGTCGACGACGAAGCTGGTCTGCAACGACCAGTCCTCGATCCCGGTGAACTTGAGGGTGACCGTCTGCCCGGCGAACTGCGCCAGGTTCACGGTCTTCTCGGCGTACGCCGAATTGGCGTCGAGGTTGGAGTAGCCGGCGACCGTCGTGCTGCCCACGGTCACGGCGAGCGTGTCGTAGACGACGCTCTCCGTCTCCGCCGTGGTGATACGCAGCCAGAACTTCAGCGTGGCCGTGCAGCCGGCCGGGATGGTGACCGACTGCGAGAGCGTGTCGGTGTGCGCCGAACCGCGGCCGCCCAGCCACGCGTTACGGGTGCCGGTCCGAGCCGGGTACTCCGCCCAGGTGCCGACGACGTACTGCGACGCCGTCCACGGGCTGGTCCCGCTCTCGAATCCGCCGTTGCCGAGCAGCTGTGCCGGAGTGCAGCCACCGCCGGTGCCGACCGTCCAGGTGAACTGGGCCGACCCGGTCTTGCTCGCCGAGTCCGTCACCGTGACGGTCACGTTCGACGTCCCGGCGGTGGTCGGCGTACCGGTGATCCGGCCGGTCGAGGAGCCGATGGACAACCCGGCCGGCAGCCCGCTCGCGCTCCAGGTGTACGGGCTGGTCCCGCCACTGGCCGACAGCTGCAGGTCGACGGCCTGCCCGACCGCGGTGCTCTGGTTGCCTGGGTTGGTCACCGACGGGCTGCCGGGGTCGCCGCCGCCGATGAATCCGGTGTACAGCAACACATTCGGCGAACCACTGCCGGGGCTGGTGATCTTCCCGGTGGTGCCGTTGTTCACCAGCGCGTTGCGTACCTGTGCGGGCGTGGCCGAGGGATTCGCGCCGAGGTAGAGGGCCGCGGACCCGGTCGCGTGCGGCGAGGCCATGGAGGTGCCGGTCATGGTCGCGTTGCCGGTGTTGCTGGAGTAGGACGCCGACACGATGCTGGTGCCCGGCGCGAACAGGTCCAGGCACGAGCCGTAGTTGCTGGTGCTGTTGCGGGCGTCGGCGTTGGTGCTGTTGCCCACGGTGATCGCGGCGGAGACGCCCTGCGGGCTGTAGTAGCAGGCGTCGTCGCCGGAGTTGCCGGCCGCCTCGACGAACTGCACGCCCGACGAGATGAGGTTGTTGACCGCGCTGTCCATGGCGGCGCTGCTGCACCGGCTCTGGCAGCCGATGCTGTAGTTGGCGACGGCGGGCTTCTGGGCGTTCGCGCGGACCCAGTCGATGCCCGCGATGAGGTCGTCGTTGGTGCCGCTGCCCTGGCAGTTCAGGACGCGGACGGAGACGAGCGACGCCTTCTTCGCGATGCCGTAGGTGGTGCCCACCGCCGTTCCGGCCACGTGCGTACCGTGGCCGTGGCAGTCCTGCGGCGTGCTGTCGTTGTCGACCATGTCCACGCCCTGCTTCACCCGGCCGGTGAAGTCGACGTGGCTCGCGTTGAGCCCGGTGTCCAAGATGTACACCGTGACGCCCTGGCCCGGGTTGGCCGGATAGGTGAACGTCTGGTTCAGCGGCAGACTGCGCTGGTCGATCCGGTCGTCGCCCCAGTTCGGCGGGTTGTTCTGGGTGTCCAGGACGCCGATCCGCTGCACCTGCTCGACGTAGGCGACGGCGGGATCGGCCGCCAGCCGGCGAGCCTGTGCCTCGGGCAGACGTACCGAGAAGCCGTGCAGTCCGGCGGAGTAGACGTGCCGAGTTTGCCCGCCGAAGCGAGCACTGAGATCGCGGGCGGTCGCCGCGATCGCGGACGGGCTGATCGCGGTGAGCGCGCTGTCCTTCAGCGCCACGATGTAGCGGCCCGGAACGGCGTCCGGGCTGTCGGCGGCGCGGATGACACCGGTCGGCTCGGCCGACGGGGACGCCATCGCCGTCACGGGGGTGAGTGTGGTCGCGAGCGCGAGTAAGAGCGTCGCGGCCACGGTGGGGGTGCGATGTGCCAAGGGTTCCTCCTCCCAATTCGCCCCCTGCGGTTGCCGGGCCGGTCCACCGTCCTCACTGGCCGATTCGAGCGGGGGACCAGCCTCGCGGCCGGGTCTTCCTGGCGCCGACCGCGAGGGGCTGAGCGGAAACGTAGGACTCGGTGAACGCGCGGCGACAGGGCGCTTAACAGCAGCGGCGGGATTGGCGCGCCAAAACTGTTTATGAGATCGACATCCATTGACACTTCGATAATGGTTAGGCAAACTGTCTAACCATTCGAGCTCTGGAGGTCAGATGAAGCGATACGCAAGGGGTCTAGCCCTAGCGGCGGGCCTG
>JABFYB010000699.1 GCA_013361475.1 Hamadaea sp. | reverse complement strand
CTCCGGCGGCACCGACACGCTCGGCGTATCGCGGGAGCACGGGAACAACGACATCGTCATCGACGGGAACATCCCGGTGGGCGGTTCCAACACCGTGGAGTGGATCGCCGTCTGGGAGCCGACCGGGCTCGCCGCGTCGGTCTTCCGGTCCGCGCTCCAGGCGCACGGGATCACCGTCCTCGGGCGTACGCGGCTGGGGGTCGCGACCCCGTCGTCGGCGTCGGTGCTGGTGGCGCACCAGTCGATGACGCTGGCCGAGCTGATGGTGCCGTTCCTGAAGCTGTCCAACAACGGGCACGCCGAGGCGCTGACCAAGGCGATCGGGCAGAAGGTCGCCGGCAAGGGAACCTGGTCGGCCGGGCTCGCCGCGATCAAGTCCTTTGTGGTCTCGCAGGGCATGGACGGCGCCACCTTCCGGCAGTCCGACGGTTCGGGCCTCACGCGGTGGGACATGATCCCGGCGTACGAGCTGACCGATCTGCTCATCGCGGTCCGGTCGAAGCCCTGGTACACGGCCTGGTACAACGCGTTGCCGATCGCCGGGAACGCAGACCGCTTCACCGGCGGCACCCTCCGCAGCCGGATGCGGAACACCCCGGCGGCGAACAACGTGCACGCCAAGACGGGCAGCCTCACCGGCGTCAGCGCGCTCTCCGGCTACGTGACCACGGCCGACGGCCGTCAGCTCGTCTTCTCCGTGATCGAGAACAACTACCTCGCCTCGACGGTGAAGCCGATCGAGGATTCGATCGCGGTCGCGCTGGCGTCCTGGAACAGCACGGCCACAGCCGCCGCTCGGTTGGCTCCGTCGACCGTCGCGCCGTCCTCCTCGGACGACGACGCCCCGGCCGACCTCGAGTGCTCCTGGCTCAAGCCGGTGCTCTGCTAGCCGACCCCTCCCATGCAGATCAGGGATATGCAGCCTTCCGGAACTCCGGAAGCGTGCATATCCCTGATCTGCTGCTCAAGGTGCGACGAGCGGGTCAGCCGGAGGCGGTGCCGGTGAAGTTCCACGACGCGAGCCGCAACGCCGGCCCGGTCCACGACCCCATTCCCCACCGCGACGGCTGCGCCACCGCGATGTCGCCCACGCCCAGCACCCGGCCGGGGGCCAGCGCCTGCGGGTACGCCTGGGTGAACCGGAAGTTCTGCACCGGCGTACCGATCTCGCCGTCCTCGATCAGCCACACCCCGTTGCGCGTGAGCCCGGTCAGCGTCATCTGCCGTGGGTCCAGCACCCGGGTGTACCAGAAGTCGGTGACCAGCAGCCCCCGGCGTACGCCCCGGATCAGGTCCGGCAGCGACGTCGAACCGGGGGAGAGGACGAGGTTCTCCGTCATCGGCCCCCAGCCGCCTTCGCTGTAGTGCCCGGTGCTGGCGGCGCCCGCCTTCACCGCGGTACGCCGATCGTGCGCGACCGCCGCCGTGGTGCCCCCGTCCACCAGCGTCAGTACGCGGCGCGGAGTGCCCTCGCCGTCGTAGGGCTGGCCGATGTTGCCGGGCGTGACGGGGTCGTCGGCGAGCGTGATCGCCGGGTCGAACTGCGCCTCGCCGAGCCGGGCGAAGGACCGGCCCTCGTTGTGCTGCTTGCCGTTGAACCCGTAGAACGCGAAGTTCGTCAGGATGTCGGCGACCGCCTCCGGCATCAGCACGACCTCGTACTCCCCGGCCGGGAGCTCGATCGCCGAGGCGAGGGCGAGGGCGTTGCGGCCGACCCGGTCGCCGAGCGCCGCTCCATCCAGATCGGACAGTCGAGTCGACGCGATGCGCGCGGCCGAGTCGGCGCCGTTGTTCCGGGCGATCCCGTCGAAGTCCGCCGAGGTGGCCGCGCCCTCGACGAGCTGCCCGGCCGAGTTCGCGTACGCCCCCGTCCAGTGCTTGGTGCGGCAGTATCCGGCGGTCTCCAGACCACCCGCCGCCTGGACGAACGCCTGCACGATCGCGGCCCGGTCGGCCGGCGTGGCGGCGAGGACGGACGGGTCGACCGTGCCCGTTCCAGCCACCGGCGTAGCGGGAACGAGACCGGGCCAGGCCGCGTCGAGCGGGGCGAGCCGGGTCGCGCCGACCGTCCGCTCGACCAGCGACTTCAGCCCCTCGTCGCCGGTGAGCGTCGTCGACGCGACGGTGGTACGCCCGTCGACGTGCACGGTCAGCGTCACCGAGGTGGTCTCGTCGGCGACGTTCTGGTGGATGAAGGAGGTCGCGAACCGGGTCAGCCACTGTTCGGTGCGGTCCACCGAGACGGCCGCCTCGGCGGTCGGCGCCGCTGTGCGTACCAGCTGGAGAGCCTGGCCGGCGAGATCAGCGAGAGAAGAACTCATGC
>JABFYB010000575.1 GCA_013361475.1 Hamadaea sp. | reverse complement strand
GCGAGAAGCGAGCGGAAGTGATCACGCGAGAAGGAAGCAGCGAGCGGAGTGCGACGGCGAGCCGGCCACGCCGAACGTCGGCACCGCCGAGGCGCACGTAGGCATCGCGTGCGGGCAGCGGTTGCGGAAGAGGCAGCCCGACGCGGGTGGCTTCCCACCGCGTACGACCAGGGACTCCCGCGCCGGCCGCACGGTCGACGGGTCGGGGGCGGCAGCGGCGAGCAGCTGGGTGTAGGGGTGGGCCGGGTGCAGGATCACGTCGTCGCTCGGCCCGCTTTCGACGATCTGCCCCCGGTACATGACCATGATCGAGCTCGCGAAGTAGCGGGCGGTGGCGAGGTCGTGCGTCACGTAGAGGACGGCGAGGTCCTCCTCCCGCTTCAGCTCGTCGATGAGGTGCAGGATCTCCAGCCGGATCGACACGTCGAGCATCGACACCGGTTCGTCGGCGAGGAGGATGCGTGGCCCCGGGGCGAGGGCCCGGGCGATGGCGACCCGCTGCCGCTGACCGCCCGACAGCTCGTGCGGGAACCGCCGGGCGACCTGGTCCGGTGGGGTCAGGTTCACGCGGCGCAGCAGGTCCACCGCGCCGTCGGCGGCGGTCGCGCGCCGGGCGCGCCCGTGCAGAAGCAGCGGCCGGCGCAGGTGATAGCCGATCGAATGGGCCGGATTGAGGGAGGCGAACGGGTCCTGGAACACCATCTGGACCTGCCCGCGGTAGTCCCGTTTCGATCCCGGCGGGCGGCCGTCGAGGCGGATGCTCCCGGAGGTGGGCCGGGTCAGCCGGGCCAGCATCCGCGCGATGGTCGACTTGCCGCTGCCGCTCTCCCCGACGAGCGCCACCGTCTCGCCGGACCGCAGCGAGAAAGAGACGTCGTCCACGGCCGTCAGCCGAGTGCGCTTGCCCTGGTCGCGTACGGTGAACACCTTGCTCAAGTTCTGGACTTCCAGGCTGGTCACGACGTCACCCTCGTCTCGGCGAGATGGCACGCCGCCAGCGTGCCGGTGTGCGGAGGCTCGGAAACACCCTGGCCGCGGACCGCGACGAGCTCTGGTTCGGTGGAGCAGGGCTCGAACGCGTGCGGGCAACGGGGGGCGAACGGGCAGCCGCCCGTGAGCCGGGCCAGGTCGGGCGGCGTACCGGGGATGCCGCGCAACGCTTCACGATCACCGCGCAGGCTCGGGAACGAGCGCAAAAGGCCCTGCGTATAGGGATGATGTGGGTTCTCGAGGATCTCCCGCGAGGTCCCCGTCTCCACGAACCGGCCCGCGTACATGACCGCCAGCCGGTCGCTGATCTCCAGCAGCAGCGACAGGTCGTGCGTGATGAAGACGACCGCGAACCCGAACAGCTCGCGCAGGCGGTCGATCTCGTCCAGGATGTCGCGCTGCACGACCACGTCCAGCGCCGTCGTGGGCTCGTCCATGACGATCACGTCCGGTCGCAGGGCCAGCGCCATCGCGATGGTCACGCGCTGCCGCATCCCGCCCGACAATTCATGCGGGTACGCCGAAAGCCGGGCCCGGTCGATGCCGACGAGGTCGAGCAGTTCTTCGCAGCGTTCGTCGACCGCCTTGCGGGGCAGGTCCGGCTCATGCGTCGCGAAGACGTCGGCGAGCTGCTTGCGTACGGTCAGGACGGGGTTGAGGGAGTTCATCGCCGACTGGAACACCATCGCGATGCGCCGCCAGCGGAAGGCGCGCAGGGCGTCGCCCTCCAGCGCCAGGACGTCGACGGGATCCTCGCCGGGTCCGGTGAAGGTGATCGACCCCCCGGTCAGGCGGGCCGGCGGGCGCAGGAGCCGGGTGATCGCGTACGCCAAAGTCGACTTGCCGCAGCCGCTCTCCCCGGCGATGCCGAGCACTTCGCCGCGGGCGAGGTCGAAGCTGACCTGACGCACCGCCCGAACCGGAATATTTCGTCCATAGTCGACGGTCAGCTCCCGGACGCTGAGCACGGGCTCGGTCATCTGGTCACCGGCCAACCGACGGCCGGGGCACAGGGCCGACTGAGTCTGCTGCTGATCGTGGCCGATCACGAAGCCTCCTTCCGCAGCCGCGGGTTGACCCGCTCGTCGATGGCGAAGTTGATGAGCGACAACCCGGTGCCGAGCAGCGCGCAGAACAGACCGGGCGGCACGAACCACCACCACGCGCCCCGGGGCAGGGCCGACGCGGAGAGCGCGTAGTAGAGCATTCCGCCCCAGGAGCCGGAGGCCCCGCCGGCCAGGCCGAGGAAGGCGAGGCCGACCTCGATGAGGACGCCGCCGAGGACGGCGAAGACGAACTGCGCCGCCACGATGGGGGCCAGGTTCGGCAGGATCTCGAAGGCGACGATGCGCCAGCCGGGTTCCCCGGCGACCCGGGCGGCGTCGACGTAGTCCCGGTTGCGCAGCGACAACGTCTGCGCCCGCAGGACGCGAGCCGGCCCGGCCCACGCGGTGACGCTGATGATCGCGGCGATCATCAACAGGCCCTTGGTCTCCGTGTAGTCCGTGATCAGGATGACCAGCGGCAGTCCGGGCAGCACCAGGAAGACGTTGCTGAGCAGGGAGAACGACTCGTCGAGCCAGCCGCCCAGGTAGCCGCCGGCGACGCCGATGATCAGCGAGACGACGGTGGCGAACACCCCGACCAGTACGCCGATCGTCAGCGAGCCGCGCGTGGCGGACATCAGCTGGGCGAGCACGTCCTGTCCGGTATTCGTGGTGCCCAGCCAGTGCGCGCCCGACGGACCCTGGAGCTGGTCGTAACTCAGCGCCTCGGGATCGCCGGTCAGCAGGGGACCGAGGACGGACAGGAGCACGAAGGCTCCGGCGATGCCCAGTCCCGCCAGCAGCTTGCCGGACGGGCGGCGCCGCGTACGCGGAACGTCGGCCACCGGCGCGGTCGGAGTGGCGAGCACGGCGGTCACGCGCGGGCCTCCTGTCGCGTACGCGGGTCGATGACGCCGTAAAGCAGGTCGACCAGGAGATTCGCGCCGAGCACGGCGAGCGAGATGATGAGGAAGATGCCCTGCATCAGCGGATAGTCGGCGCTGTTGACCGCCTGGATGAGGGCGAACCCGATGCCGGGGTAGTTGAAGACGATCTCGGTGGCGATCTGGCCGCTGACGACGAAGCCGAGCGAGATGGCGAATCCGGCGACGCTCGGCAGGACGGCGTTGCGGGCGGCGTAGGAGAGCATCACCCGGCGCGGCGACAGGCCTTTGGCCTCCGCCATGACGACGTAGTCCTCGGCCATCGTGGAGACCATCATGTTGCGCATGCCGAGCATCCAGCCCGCGACGCCGGACAGCACGATGGTCAGGGCGGGCAGGGTGCCGTGATAGATCGCGCTGCTGAGGAAGGCTCCGCTCGCCTCGGGTCCGGCGAAGGTCGACACGTCGTAGCCGAAGTTCAGGGGGAACCAGCCCAGCGTGGAGCCGAGCAGGAACAGCAGGATGAGCGCCAGCCAGAAGTACGGGATGGCGGCCAGGAAGGTGGTCGACGGGATGAGCCCGTCGATCCAGGTGCCGCGCTTCCACCCGGCGAGCGCGCCCAGGCCGACGCCGAGCGCGACCGTGATGGTCAGGCTCACCCCGACGAGCACCAGCGTCCACGGGAGCGCCTGAGCGATGACCGTGCTCACCGGCACCGGATAGTTGGTGATCGACAGGCCGAAGTTGCCGTGCGCGAGGTTCTTCAGGTATCCGAGGTACTGCACCCACAACGGGTCGTCGGTCACGCCGAACTGCAACTCCAGCGCGCGGCGGTACTCCGGCGGCGGGGGTGAGGTGGCCTGCACCCGGGACAGGAACAGGTCGACCGGGTTCCCCTTGATCAGCCGGGGGATGAAGAAGTTGAGGGTCACCGCCGCCCACGCCGCGATCGCGTAGAACCCCAGTTTCCGCAGGACGAAACGCATCCATGCCTCCTTTCAGACGCCAAGAAGGGCCGGCCCCGGGGCACCACGGGGCCGGCCCCGATATCAGGCCGGGTTCAGGTTCTTGGCGACGATGCCGCAGTCGGGCTCGGAGAACGGCAGCGCGAGCGCGTACGGGTTCTCCTCCGACGGCCAGCCGGTGGCGTGCAGGGTGCGGAACTCCGCCAGCGAACTGGACTGCTGGATCGGGATGTACGGGGTCTCAGCCACGATCTCGTCCTGGATCGCGTAGATCTGCTGCTTGATCGCGTCGATCTGGTCCGGCGGCGTGGCGGCGATGGCGGCCAGTGCGGCGTCCACCTTGGCGTTCTTCCAGCGGGCGTTGTTCTGGTTCGCCGGCGGGATACTCTTGGTGCTGCAGATGTTGTAGTACATGAAGTACGGGCTCGGCCCGCCCCACGCGTTGTAGATCGCCATGTCGAAGTCGCCGCTCTGCAACGCCGCGATGAAGGCGTTGTAGGACAAGGCGTTCGGCTTGAACTCGATGCCGACCTCCTTGAGCAGCTGCTGCACCACCTGCATGGTCGCCTCGTAGTCGGTCCAGCCGGTGACCAGGTTGCAGGAGAAGCTGAGCTTCTTGCCGTTCTTGGCGTAGACGCCGTCGGCGCCCTTGGCCCAGCCCGCGCTCTCCAGGAGCTGCTTGGCCTTGTCGGGGTTGTACTCGACCTTGGCCTCGGCGTGCTGCGGGGAGACGTAGCTCTGGAAGGTCGGCACCACCAGCTGCAGCGGGCTGGGCAGCGTACCGAGGTCGGCGAAGGCCAGCTTGATGATCTTCTGCCGGTCGAGCGCCACGTTGATGGCCTGGCGTACCGCCGGGTCGGCGAACAGCGGCCTGGTCAGGTTCGGGATCAGGTTGGTGACGTAGAGGAAGGACTCGTTCTTGTACTTGTTGTGCGCCGGGTCCTTGCTGATGAACTGGCCCTGGATGTCGGGAATGAAGATGCCGGCCCAGTCGAGCTGCCCGGAGGCCAGCGCGGTGGTGGCCGCGTCGTTGCCGGTGAACGACCAGAAGCGCAGCCCGGCGATCTTCGGCTTGCCGCTGTCCCAGTACTTCGGGTTCTTCTTGAGCACGTAGCTCTGCGCGGCGAAGGAGTCCTTGACGAACGGGCCGGTGCCGACCGGGTCGGCGTTGACCTCCTTGGTCGGGTCGGCGATCGGCTCCCAGACGTGCTTGGGGACCATGTAGGTGCGGCCCGCGATGTTCCACAGCTCGGTGTAGACCGCGTCGGAGAAGGTGATCTTCACGGTTTTGGCGTCGACGACGGTGGCGTCGACGATGTTGGTCCCGTTGGCGTTCAGCGCCGGGTTGTTCTTGCGGTAGAGGAAGTTGAACGCGACGTCGTCGGCGGTGAACGGCTTGCCGTCGCTCCACTGGACGCCTTCGCGGAGGGTGAAGGTCAGCGACTTGCCGCCGTCGCCGAACTCGTACTTGGTGGCCAGCAGCGGCTGCACGTCGTCGGCCTTGGCCTGGTTGAAGAAGAAGAGCGGCTCGTAGATCAGGCCGCGGGTGCCGTTCAGCGGGGTCGGCGCGAACTGGTTGTAGTTCTCGGTGAACTGGCCCGAGGCGCCGGCGAACACGTTGAGGATGCGCTCGGCCGGGGGCTTGGCCGACTCCTCCGCGCACGCGGCGAGGAAGGCCGCGATGCCGGCGCCGGCTGTGGTGCCGAGGAACTGCCTTCTGCTCAGACTCATGGCTGTCTCCAGTGAGGGGTGGGGCTCCAGTGAGGGGGTGGGAAGCGCTTCCAGATGTCGGCGGATGTTTCGCGGAGATGACCGTCAGGTGTCTGCGATCACAGCACTGAACCGCTTAAGTGTCAATAGCTCGTGTCAGGTAGGCATTGACCGCTGACCGTAAGCATGTTTGCCTTAACCGGTTCTTGGCCTCAAGATGGAGCGATGCACAGCGGCAGCTCCAGCCCGGCCCGGATCGCGGCCCCCCGGAAGACCATCGGCGACATCGCCAAGGCGGCCGGCGTATCGAAGGGCGCGGTCTCCTACGCGCTGAACGGAAAGCCCGGCGTCTCGGACGCCACCCGGCAGCGGATCCTCGCGATCGCCCGCGACCTGGGCTGGCATCCGAGCAGCGCCGCGCGTGCGCTGTCCGACGGGCGGACCGGCGTACTCGGGCTGATCGTCGACCGCCCCGCCCGGACACTCGGCATCGAGTCCTTCTTCATGCAGCTCATCTCGGGGATCGAGGCGACGCTGTCGGCCCGCGACGTCGGGCTGCTCCTCCAGGTCACCGACGACCAGGAGAAGGAGATGGCGGCGTACCGGCAGTGGTGGGCCCAGCGCCGGGTCGACGGGGTCATCCTGGTCGACCTGCGACGCGACGATCCCCGCGTACCGCTGCTGGAACAACTCGGGATGCCGTGCGTGGTCATCGGCGGGCCGGAGGGACTGGGCACGCTGCCGGGCATCTGGAGCGACGACACCGGCGCCGTCACCGAGGTCGTCGAATACCTCGCGGCGCTCGGCCACCGGCGCATCGCCCGGGTCGCCGGCCTGCCCGGGCTCTACCACACCGCACTGCGCGACCGCGGGGTCGCGGCCACCGCGGAACGGCTCGGCCTGCCGGAGGTCGCGACGGTCTACGCCGACTACACCGGTGAGGAAGGCGCTCGCATGACCCGGGCGCTGCTGTCGCGCCGCCCGATGCCGACCGCGGTCATCTACGACAACGACGTGATGGCGGTGGCCGGCGTCGCGGTGGCCCACGAGATGGGCGTCGACATCCCCCGGGAGCTGTCGGTGGTGGCCTGGGACGACTCCCCGCTGTGCCAGCTGGTGCATCCGCAGCTGTCCGCGGTCAGCCGGGACATCGCGGCCTACGGGTCGCACGCGGCGGAGCGGCTGCTGGAGATCGTCGACGGCACCTCGTCGGCCACCGCGCAGGACGCGACGCCGAGGCTGGTGCCCCGGGGCAGCACGGCACCACCCAGTGGGCAGGACTAGGTCCTGCCCACTGGGCGGCGCCCCGCACCGCTGCGCCATCACGGAAGACTTGGCCAATCCGATTCACGCCGCGTCAGCCGTCACCGCACCGGGTCGCGCAGAACGCGTACCCCGAAGGGCTCGAGATCGACCTGGGCCACCTCGTGCCCCGCGGCGAGATCGCGCAGCCCGGCTGGGGTGCCGTCGGCGCGGACCGGCACCACGGTGACCGGCTCGTCCACCGCGTTGATCAGCCAGACGAACCGGTCGCCGTCCGCGTGCCGCAAGGCGTCCACGAACACGCGCGGGTCGGCCACGCGGACCGCGGGCGTCACGCCCGCGAGCGCCGCCAGCGCCGCGTAGAGCCGCCCGGTGGCGTCCGGGTTGACGTGCGGCGTCGCGGCCGCCATGGCTTCCAAGGGGTACGCGCAGAAGACGATCCCGCCGTCGCCGACCGCCCGGCGCAGCAGGGCCGGCCGGCCGTTCGGATCCACCGCGAGGACCTCGGCGTCGACCGCCTGCACGGGCAGGTACGCCCGCAGGTGCTCGTTGCCGCCGACCGCGAAGTCCAAGGCTTCCCCGGCCCGCAGCCCGCCGAAGTCCCGGGTGACGGTGAAGCGCACGGACGGGCCCTCCACCCGGTCGACCAACCCGTAGCGCAGCTCGTGGCGGACGCCGAAGATCCGGTCAACACCCGCGTACCACGGGCCGCGCTGGTTGTCGGTCCCACCGTCGCAATAGGACACGAACACCGTCGCGCCCGCCTCCGCCAACTGCTCCAGCCGCCGCCAGCCGGGCGCGGTGAGCTGCTTGAGACTGGGCAGGACGTAGAGCCCGCAGCCGTCCGGGATTCCGCCCGGCGCGTCCCCGGCGCTCTGCCGGATCAGCGCGGGCGGCAGGTCGGCCGACCGCAGCCCGAGGTACGCCTGCTCGACCGCCGCGAACGTGACACGTCGCTCTCGCTCGTCGGTGAACGGGTACGCCGTGTCGGCGTGCGAGGTGACCACCAGCCCGACCTGACTGTCCTCGCGTACGCAGCGGGGCAGGTCGACGGCGTCGAGGATGTGCCGGAACGCCGCCATCTCGCGCAGCGACGCCTTGGGCTGCCCGTGCACGTCGGTGACCCCGAAGTGCAGCTCGAACGGGTGGTGCGAGTAGGGCGGCTCGTCGAACAGGTCGTCGAAGTCGGTGTTGTTCCAGCCGACCCAGCCGGTCGACCCGGCGAGCAGCGAGGTGTGCAGCAGCTGCCGGTACCAGTGGCCGACGTTGTCGTCGGAGACGAAGTCGCTGGACGCGCCGAACTCCTCCAGCACCACCGGCTTGCCCGCGACGTGCGCCAGTTCGCAGGTGTACGCCGCCCGCCAGTGCTGGCGTACCTGGTCGTCGCCCATCGGGTAGACGTGCGGGCCGATCCAGTCCTGCAACGGACCCAGCTCGGCCAGCCGGAAGCCGCTCTCCAGTCCGCTCAGCTCGATCGTCCAGGCGCCGTCGCCGATCGACACCGGCTGGGTCGCGCCCCCGGCGCGCAGACCGGCGATGACGAGCTGTGCCCAGGAGGACACCGTCTCGACGGTGCCGCGCCCGCCGTACAGGGGCATCTCGTTGGACAGTAGCCAGCCGCTGACCGCTGGATGCCCGGCGAACCGGCGCGCGACCTGCTCGGCGAACCACGCCTGCCGGCCGACCAGCCACACGTCGCTGTAGAGGTCGCGGCCGCCGCGCCAGGACGGGTCCCAGTTCTCCCCGGACATGTGCCCCACGATCAGCGTCGGGATCGTGGTCAGCCCGTACGCCGAGTGCTGGTCCAGGAAGTCGGCGAAGCGCGCCATGACGTCCTCGTCGAGCCGGTCCGGGGCGGGCATGGCGTCGGGCCAGAAGAAGAAGCTGCGGGTGACGGTCAGCCCGTGGTCGGCGAGGACCTGCAGTTCCTTGGCGACGACCGCCGGGTCGTAGCGCGTCCACATGCGGGGACCGCCGACTCGGGACCAGAAGTTGACGCCGAGCAGCGGCTCGCCGGTGAGGACCTGGAGGGGACGGTGCATGGAGTGCTCCCGTGATGGTGGGGGATGGGCGTGCCTGCGATCACAGCACTGAACCGCTTAAGTGTCAACACGCTAGCCGTCTCGCGAGATCGCCGGGCTCTTTGGCTTAACCGGTTAGTCAACGGGGTCGGCGTCGATGTCAGACCGCTGGGGTACCGTTCGCGACTGACGACAAGGGACGGTCCTGGGGAGAGAGCGGTCGTGGGCTGGGAGCCGGAGGAGGAGCAGCCATTGTGGAGGCTGGCTCCGATGCATCCGTCCTGGGTGCGCTGGCTGCCGTGTGCGGTCGCCAGCCTCCGGGTGGTGCCCGACGACGAGGACGCGCCACGTTTCCCCCGCTCCTGGTACGACCGTCCCGAGCTGGGCCTGCCCTGGGACGAGCCGGTGTGGTGCGACCCCGGCCCGGTCGAGGAGTGGTTCGAGCAGTCGCCCGGCCACTCCGAGGAGGAGGTCCGCTCGCACTACGACCAGGTCGTCGAGGCGCGTACGCGGCGGATCGAGACCTTCACCGAATGCTGCTCGCGAGCGGGCATCCCGGTGCCGTTGACGCTGCGCCACCTGGTGGACTGCCTCATCGCCCTCGGCGTACTCGACGAGGTGACCGGGCCGGACGGCGAGACCTGGGTGATCGCCCAGTTCGCCGCCAACCCCCTCGACATCCTGCCCCTCACGCCGACCGAGGCGGCCGAGGAAGCGGCGGCCCAGATGCTCGAACGCGGGGTGCTCGCCGGGATCGGGCTACGGCGGCTCGCGGAGGAGCAGGCGCCGGACGGCGGCGGCACGACCGTTCGCGTCACCCTGCGCCGGCTCGGCGACGAAATCGGTCTGACCCCGGCGGCCACGCGCCTCGCGCTCGACCTCATCGCCGCCGAGGAGTCGTGGATCTCCGTGGAGCCGGGCGTCAGCCTGCTGACCGTCGGCCCCGACGAGGTGTTCCTGATCCGGGCCGATCACTCACTTCTCGCCCAGGTCTACGACATGGACGAGCTGATCGCCCCCGAGCACATGATCTAGCCCTGCCCTGCCCTG
>JABFYB010000422.1 GCA_013361475.1 Hamadaea sp. | reverse complement strand
AGGATGACGAGTCGGTTGGTCATGCCTCCACCGTTCCCGGTGCCGCGACCATCCACATGAGTGGCGAGTACTCATCCGAGGAATGACGGAGTGACCAAACCTTGGCCGTGGGCCGCCTCGACGAGGTCGGCCGCCTACCGCAGGGTGGCACCGAGGTCGGCCAGGAACCGGGTGAGTGCCAGGCGTTGCCGGAACACGGCTTCGGTCTCCGGCGTGGCCGGCGCACCGAGCAGCTCGAACGGCAACGAGGTGAACGCCGCCCGCGCGACCAGGCTGCCGACGTAGCCGTAGGTCACCTCGTCGGCGTCCGCTCGGCCGCCGTAGGCCCGCAGCCCGGTCAGGAACGCCGGCACGAGGACGTCGTGGACGTCCGCGAGGAGGCCGACGTCGAGCAGCCCGGCGTGGGCCAGCCCGATGAGCAGCTGGCCGAGGTCGAATCCGACGGCGTGCGGGCCCTGGAACGAGATGTCGATCGCCACGAGCGCGTCGGGTTCGTCCCGGGGAATCAGCAGGTTCTGCGGACTGGCGTCGCCGTGCGGAACGGCCTGCGGCAGCGCGTCGAGTCGGTCCAGGATCGCCGGGAGTGCTCGGGCGAGCCGCCGCAGATCGCTTCGCAGGTCCGGGTCGGCCTCGGCGAGCAGTGGATGCCGCCAGAGTCCGTCGTCGTCGAGAAGCGGCAGCGCGCCCTGCTGTACGCGGCCGGCGATGTATCCGCGCAGTCCCCAGCCGGGTGCGTACGGGTTGGCCGCGATCGCCTCGGCGGTGCCACGAAGGGCCGCGAGTCCCCCGAGCAACGTGGCGGCCCGCTCGAATCGGGGCAGGTCCCAGGTGCTGTCGGCGCAGGCGTCGATGTCTTCCATGTAGACCATGAGGCGGTCGTCGCCGACGTCGGCGACACGGTAGAGGACGGGGACCCGTAGCCCGGCGGGCAGGCGCCCGGCGAAGTCCGTGTCCCACGCCGCCAACTCCTGCCGCCAGGGGAACTGCGCCGCGAAGGAGTCGCGCAGGTACGCGGGCAGCAAGTGCAGTCGCGGCCAGTGCCGGGCATGCTGCACCAGCTTGACGAAGACGCGGAAGGTACGCCCGTCGGTCGTCGTGCCGTGCACCCGGAGCAGGCCGCCGGTGGCCGGCGAGCCGGACTCGTAGGCGATCCGCTCGCCCTGCCACTGACGGATCGTCACCGGCTCCGCGAAGATCGCGGCCGCCGCCTCGGACAGGTCGGCTGCGCTGACATCCATGAGCCGACCCCCAACTAGTAAGGTCACCTGACTACCCCGAGATAGTAAGGTAGCCTGATGACCTCCGTCAACGACGAGCCGCTCAGCCACGTGTTCGACCTGCTCGGCGCCGCCCTGTCAGTCGCGAAGCGACAGATGGAGGCCGAGGTCGCCGACGAACCCCAGCATCTGCGCGGCTCTCATCTGCGCCTGCTGTCGCTCACCCCCGCCGCGGGCATCCGGCCGACCGAGCTGGCCGCGGTCATGGGCATGACCAAGCAGTCGCTGGGCGAGTTCGTCGCCAGTATGCAGAAGGCCGGCTTCCTCGACGTCAGCCCCGATCCGGCCGACGGGCGGGCCCGCATCGTCCGCCCCACCGCCAAGGGAAAGCGGATGCAGAAGCGCATCTTGGCGATCTTCGCCGACACCGAACAGCGCTGGCAGGACGAGATCGGCGAGCACGACTGGACGATCTTCCGCCGGGTCCTGGCGCGGCTCGCCGCCGAGAAGTAAGCGGTCCGCCGGTTCGACGGCGTCAGGCGAACATGGCCGCCACCTGCTCGGCGACCTCCTCGGCCGGAACGTCGCGCAGATGGCGGTCGACGGCCCAGCGATGCCCGGACGGGTCCAGGAACTGCGCTGTGCGGTCACCCCAGAAGGCGTCGTGCGGCGGTTCAAAGGCCGTCGCTCCGGCGGAGATCGCCTTGTCGTAGACGGCGTCCACGTCCAGAACCGGCAGATGGAACGCGGCCGGCGTCCCGCCCAGCGCCGCAGGCGTACGCAGCCCGCGGTCGGGCCACTCCCCGGCCACCGCCAGGACGGTGTCGCCGACCAGCAGCTCGACCGTGAGCGGACGTCCGTCCGGGAGCCTGATGCGGTTGGTCTCCGCCGCGCCGAGTACCTCGGTGTACCAGGCGGCTGCGGCGTCGGGGTCGTTCACGACGAGATGCACGGCGACATGTGTCATGCGGAGGACCATACAGCCTGTCTGGTCACCCTGTCCATACATGATGTCTGGTACGCTCCACCCCGTGGCGACCCGACGCGAGAGAGCCATCTCCGGCCAGATTGACCTGCGCGAACGCATTCTCGACGCGCTCCGGGCGTTGCTGGGCGAGCGCACCTTCGACGCGCTCAGCGTGGCGGAGATCATCAGTGCCGCCGGGGTGTCCCGGGCCAGTTTCTACTTCTATTTCACCGGCAAGCAGGCCGCGCTGGCCGAACTCGTACGCCGCGCCGTCGGAGCCGGTCACGAGGCGGCCGAGCCCTGGGTTCAGGCTGCGGCAGGCCCACATGAGACGCTGCGGGCGGGCATCGACGCCGGAGCCGCTCTCTGGTCGTCGAACGCGGCGGTGCTGCGCGCGATCGTGGAAAGCTGGCCCTCCGATCCGCTGCTCCGCGAGTTGTGGCTGGCCCAGATGCAGACGTTCACCGACGCCACGATCACCCGGATCGAAGCCGATCGGCGAACCGATCCAGCGGTGGCGGCGAGGTTGGCGAATGTCGACGTTCCCGCCCTGGCCGCGACGTTGACCTGGACGGGTGAGCGGCTGTATTACCTGGCCGCCTGTGGAGTGCCACCCTTCGACGACCGTGCCGTTCTGGTGGACACGCTGACCCACCTGTGGGTCTCTGCGCTGTATCACTGACCGACCGTCGGGCGCGACCACCCGTCGGCGGTCACCTGTCTCGGCAGCTCACGGCGGCGACCGCACGGCCACCATGACCGGGATCACACTCGGGCACCCCATCGGCGTGTGCCGACTTGCAGAAACGTTCAATTGCACATGTCAAGCATCTCGTGAGCTGGAGGGCGCGCGTGGTACCGCTGTATCAGAGGAAGGCGGAGTTCTTCCGCACCCTCGGCCACCCCGTCCGGATCCGGGTGCTGGAGCTGCTGGGCGACGGCCCGCTCGCCGTCCGCGACCTGCTCGCCGACGTGGAGATCGAGGCGTCGAGCCTGTCGCAGCAGTTGGCGGTGCTGCGCCGGGCCGGGATCGTGACCTCCCGCCGGGACGGCGGCTCGGTCGTCTACGAGTTGGCCGGACCGGACGTCGCGGATCTCATGGCGGCGGCGCGGCGCTTCCTCACCGAGATGATCGAAGGGCAGTCGGAGCTGCTCGAGGCGCTGCGCGACGAACCGGCCGCCACACGATGAGCGCCCTCGCCCGGCTGCTGCCCGCCCGCGCCGACCTGGCCCGCATGCTGCACCGTCCCCGTACCGATCTGGTCGCCGGGCTCACCGTGGCGGTCGTCGCGTTGCCGCTGGCACTGGGTTTCGGGGTGTCCTCCGGGCTCGGCGCGGCGGCGGGCTTGGCCACCGCCATCGTCGCCGGCGCCCTGGCCGCGCTGTTCGGTGGGTCGAACCTGCAGGTCTCCGGCCCTACCGGGGCGATGACCGTGGTGCTCGTCCCGATCGTGCACCGTTACGGGCCAGGTGGCGTACTCACCGTCGGGCTGATCGCGGGAGTCTTCCTGGTCGCCCTGGCCGTCATGCGCGCCGGTCGGTACGTCCGCTACGTGCCGGCTCCGGTGGTCGAGGGGTTCACCGTCGGCATCGCCGCCGTCATCTTCCTTCAGCAGGTGCCGGCGGCGCTCGGCGTCGAGGCGTCCGGTGGCGAGAAGGTCACCGTGGCGGCTTGGCAGGCCGTCGTCGACTTCGCCCGCACGCCGCACTGGGCCGCGCTCGGCCTGGCGCTCGGCGTCGCCGCCGTCATGCTCATCGGCGCACGCTGGCGGCCGACCATTCCGTTCTCGTTGCTCGCCGTGGCCACGGCGACCCTCGCCACGGCGTTGTCGGGGCTGTCCGTCGGCACCATCGGCGCTCTGCCGGCGACCCTGCCCGCCCCGACGCTCGGCTTCCTGGAGCCGGCCGCCGTCCCCGGCCTGCTGACGTCCGCGCTCGCCGTGGCGGCCCTGGCCGCGTTGGAGAGCCTGCTGTCGGCGACGGTCGCCGACGGCATGAGCGTCGGGCAGCGGCACGATCCCGACCGGGAGTTGTTCGGCCAGGGCATCGCCAACCTGGTCACGCCCCTGTTCGGCGGCGTGCCGGCCACCGCCGCCATCGCGCGTACCGCCGTCAACGTGCGGGCGGGCGCCCAGTCGCGGCTCGCGTCGCTCACCCACGCGGCGACCCTCGCCGTCATCATGTTCGCCGCCGCGCCGCTGGTGGCGCACATTCCCCTGGCGGCGCTCGCCGGGGTCCTGCTCGCCACGGCGGTACGCATGGTGGAGGTCGGTTCGCTGGCGGCGTTGGCGCGTTCCACCCGCTCCGACGCGGTGATCATGGCGCTGACGGCGGCGGCCACCCTGGCCCTGGATCTGGTCGCCGCCGTCGGCATCGGGCTGGTCCTCGCCTGCGTCCTGGCGATCCGCCGCATCGCCCGCGCGACCACCCTGGAGACGGTGCCCCTCGACGTCACCGATCATCAGGACGAAGAGGCCGCCCTGCTGCGGGAGCACATCGTCGCGTACCGGCTGGAAGGCCCGCTGTTCTTCGCCGCCGCCCACCGTTTCCTGCTCGACCTGTCCGAAGTCGCCGACGTACGCGTGGTGATCCTGCGGATGTCGCGCGTGCTGACGATCGACGGCACCGGGGCGACGGTGCTCCGGGACGCCGTCGAACGCCTCGAACGGCGCGGTATCGCCGTCTACCTGTCGGGTCTGCGCCCCGGCCACGACCGCGCCGTCGCCGCCATCGGCATCCTGCCCCGGCTCACCGCGCAAGGCCGGGTCTTCCCCGATACGCCGCACGCCATCGCGGCCGCTCGCGCGTACCTCCAGGACGAGGGGTCGAAGCACACCCTGGTCGCGGCGGGCGCACCGGTGACCGCCGAACCACGGTGACCGGTCAGCCGGCGGACGGCGGCGACGGCACGTCGCTGCGAACCGCCACCTGGCAGAGCTGCTCGCCCGCGAGCACGACCGAGTGGATCGTGCGGTAGCCGTCGCGGGGTTCGCGGCTGATCAGGAAGACCGGGTGTCCGTCGCCGACCGGCGTGATGCCGGGCAACTCCTTCTCGATCAACGTATTCCACCCGAGGACGTCCTGAAAGGACGGCTCGGCGACCGGATAGTCGAGGTGATGCTTTCGCAGCCAGGTCGCGGCCTGCGAGGAGCACGACCCCCAGTACTCCCCCTCGAAGGAGTGGTGTGCGTTCGCGTACCCGCCGACGATCGGGCTGAAGTAGGCGTACTCATAGGGATAAATCTGCAGACTGGCCACGACGGCCTCGGCCTGCCCGACGACCGCGAGCCCGACGACGGCCGCGGCCCAGGCCCGGCGGCCGGAGCGGGCGACGGCCCGGACCACCGCGAGCAGCACGCCGGTGGCGATCAGGATCAGCCCGGGAACGATGTAGAGGAATTGCCGCAGCGAGTTGTAGAGGGTCGGCCGCAGCACGATCAGCAGGATCAGCGGCACCGCCACGTAGGCCGCCAGCACCAGATAACGCCCGTCGGAGGGCACCCGCCGCCACCACAGCGCACCCGCCGAGGCCACCACGAGCAGGATCAGCGGCAGCGGCGAGCCGATGATCAACCAGAGGGGCGCGTAATGCCAGGGCACCTGCGGCGCGGGGACCATCGCGCCCAGGTAGAGGATCTCGTGGTTCCACTGGTACTTCGACATCGAAGCGACCGCGTCCAGCGCACCGGAAACCGGCCGGACGAGAAGGTACGGCCAGGTCAGCGACATCGCGAGGTAACAGGTGGAGACGATCAGCAGCAAGGAGCCGAACTGACGCGACAGTTCGGCCCGGACCGCCTCCGCCCCCTCGGGCCGGCGCCTGATCCAGAAGGCGGCGATCAGCACGGCCAGCACCGCGAACCAGGCCAGCGCGTTGACCCGGATCGCCGCGGCGAACCCGATCGCCGAGCCGAGGGCGGCGTCCTGGAGCAGCTCGAACCGGCGCTCGCCGGACTGCCAGCGGCGGACCGTCCGCAAGACCAGCCACAGCACGACGATCATCGCGACCGTGAACGGGACGTCCTTGGAGTTGTTGAAGATCGAGCCGGTATAGCGCGGATAGAGCGCCAGGCCGGCCGCCGCGGTGAAGGCGCCCCAGGGTCCGGCGACCTCCCGGCCGCACAGGGCGATCGCCAGGACGCCGAGCAGGCCGGTGACGCCGCCGATCACCGACCGCGTCCGCCACTGCTCGCCGGTCAGCTTCTGCACCGCCGCGACGATCAGCTCGTACGCCGACCCGTGCTGCGGCATGTACAGCTCGGGCGCCATCTCCAGGAACGACCGGTCCTGCCCCCAGCTGAGGTAGAAGGCCAATACGCGCTGGCCGTAGTCGTCCTGCATCCATTCGTCGAAGGCCCGGCCGTGGACCGCGTGCTGCGTCGCGACGAACACCGTCAGCAGACCGAACAGCACTGCGAGCAAGATGTACGGCACGCGAGCGAACCGCCCGGCACCAATCCCCGTCGATGTCGTCACGATGACTGTCTACGGTAGAACGTGGTTTTCGGGAAGTTCCGTCCCACCTCCTAGACTCCTCTGAGCGAACACCGAGGTGATCGATGCCGCGCGCACGCGGCCACTGGATGTCTGCCCCGGACGACACGGCCGATTGCCCGGGCGAGACGTGGTCGAAACCCCCGCAAATGAACCTACGCTGGACCTATGCCCGAAGCGCACAGGCCGCAGCACCCCCGGTGGCTGGCCGCCGCCGCGCTGGTGGTCGCGCTGTGCGCGGTGGCGGTCATACCCACCGTGCCCCAATCCACGCAGACCGGCATATACCTCGCGTTCTCCTGGCTCGCCATCGTGCCCACGCTGTACGGCTTGCGGCACAGCCCGCCACGGCTCCGGAACCAATGGCGGCTGATCTTCGCCGCGATTCTGCTCGGCGCGGCCGGCAACACCATTCACCTGTGGCTGCCCAACCAAGGCATCATCGACGCGGTGGCCAGCCTGCTGCTGCTGACCGCCGCGGCCGGGCTGGTGATCAAACGCGGGGGCAACGACTACAGCGGACTGATCGACGCCAGTCTGGCCGCCTTCTCGCTCGGCGGACTGATGTGGGTCCTGATCCTGCAACCGCGAATGGCCACGAGCGACTTGAACTCGGCCGAGGCGGCCGCCCTCGCCGCGATCGTGCTGCTGCTGTGCGGCACCTGGGGCGCGCTGATCCGGCTGGTCGAGACCGATCGGAACCGTACGCGCGCGCTGCGCCTGCTGCTGGTGGCGCTCACCTTCAACCTGGCCGGATTCGTCCTGACGGGCTGGGGCGGGCAACCGGCTCGGATCATCGCGGTGATGTCGTTCATGGTCGCCTACATCGCGTTGTCGGTCGTCGGGTTCGACCCCTCGATGCGCCGGCTGGCCCGGCCCGAGCCCCAGCGCCACGACCGTCTGAGCTTCACCCGGCTCACCCTGCTGGGCCTGGCCCTCAGCGTGCCCGCCATCGTCAACGCGATCCTGCTGGCGATCGGCAAGCCGGTCGACGCGACCTTCAGCATCCTCGTGGGCGTGGTCATGGTGCCGCTGGTCATGCTGCGGATCGGCCTGCTGGCCGCCAACCGGGACCGGCTCGCCGCCGCACTGGCCGTCGAGGCCGACCACGATCCGCTGACCGGACTGCTCAACCGGCGCGCGTTCACCGAGGCGCTCGACCGGGAGCTGAAGTCTCCCCGCGACTGCACTCTGATCTTCTGCGATCTCGACGACTTCAAGCGAGTCAACGACCGCTTCGGGCATGCGGCCGGAGACCGCCTGCTCATCGAGATCGCCGACCGGCTCCGGCAGAGCGTCCGCGCCGACGACCACGTGGGCCGGTTCGGCGGCGACGAGTTCCTGGCCCTGCTGCGCAACTGCGGTCCAGACCGGGTAGCCGGTGCCGTGGAACGCGTGCGGTCGGCCCTCGCGCAACCGTTCGAAGGTTCCCTGGACGGGGTGAGCGTGGGCGCGAGCCTGGGCGCGGTCGTCAGCGAGGCCGCCACCCGGGACGGCACCGACGTCGACGACCTGATCCGGGCCGCCGACGAAGCGATGTACGCGCAGAAGCAGATCGTGCCGATCAAGGGCCCGATGGACCAGCCGGTGGAGCGCACTTTTCCGAGGCCGTAGCCGCACCTCGGCGCGGCCGGTACCCCACGAAACCGCGAAGTTCTCGGTGTTCCGAATACGTCCTGGTCACGTGCGTACCGAGGGGCTGGTGAGAACTACCACGTCCGCGACTGCCACGGCCGGCGGAAAGCGATCACTACAGTCCACGACCATGCGAAGCCTCAGATCTGTCTGCTCAGTCGTGCTCGCCGGGATGCTGGCGGCCGGTTGCAACCCCTTCAGCAGTTCCGCCGATTCCAGCGGTGACGCCGGCGACAGCGGCGGCGGTACGCCGTTGCCCGTGTCCATCACCGGACCGCAGACCGATGTCGTCGGCCGCGGCGACAGCGACCTGCTGCGGATCAAGCCCGCCCCGGCGGCGAGCGCACCGGTGCGGGAGAAGATCGAGCACGCCCTGCGGGAGGACGTCCTGTCGACTGTGCGCGTCCTCGGGACGACCAGCGCCACCTGCGCCGGCGGCATCACGATGAAGGCCGGCGCGGTCAGCGAGTGCGTGGTGACCTACCAGGGCGTCGACGTGCCCTACGAGGTCAAGATCAGCGACAGGTACACCGACGGGGCCATGGTCTTCAGCTACACCAAGAAGCCCTTGAAGGGCCTCCTCGTCGCCAAGGTGATCTACAACCTGATGAACGAGCGGTACGGCGCGGAGTCCGGGCGTACCGACGCCAGCAAGCTCGCGTGTGACGAGCTGCCGGCGGCCAAGGTGATCGACTTCGGCTCCGACACCGGCTACACCTGCCAGTACTGGAGCAAGTACGCCAAGGACGGCAAGCCCGGTTACGTCACCCTGAAGATCACGATGGGAAAGACGAGCACCAGCTTCGGCTTCGACGAGGTCCGTTAGCGGTTCCCCGACGGGCGTCGTCGGCGTCTGCCCGCGACGCCCTAGCGCGGGCGGCTGATCCGCCACCAGTCGGCGGTGCTGGAGGCGTCCTGCGACCAGAATTCCAGCAGGTCGCCGGGCGCCAACCCCAGCGCCCGCTCGATCTCGGCGGCGGTCAGGCTCCGCAGCGACTCCGACAGCGACCGGGTCAGGTCCTGCCAGTACCCGCGCAGCGTCGACTCGCTGACGAACAACTGCTTGGCGACCTGGGCGTAGGTGAGGCCACGCGCCCGGCCGTGCAGGATCTGACGCTGACGTTCGCTGAGCATGGTGATGCAGTCCCGGCGGACCAGCACCTCCAGAATGCCGACGACCGACTGTGGTACGACTGTGCCACCCGCCGCGACCTCCAGGAACATCTGCTGCGCGCGATCGGTCGGCAGCGCCTTGGACACGACGCCGCTCGCGCCCGCGGCGATGCACGCGGCCAGGACGAACCGGCGTTCCTCCTGGCTGTAGACGCAGATGCGGTAGCCCCGAGCGGTCAGCGCGCGGATGGCCGCGATCCCCTGCCGGGCGTCCGGCTGTTGTTCGAGGTTGACCAGGTGCAGGTCGAGCAGCACCAGATCCACCGCCGGGGCGGTGGCCAGCAGGTCCTCCACCGTCGCCGTGGCCGTCACGACATCGAGGTCCGGCATCAGCAGCCCCAGCGACGCGCGGATCAGCGACGCGTCGTCGACGACCGCGACCGTGGGCCTCATCGGACGTCCGCCAGCCGGTCGTGTCCCTCACCCTGATCCGACGGCGGGCACGATCCGCTGATCGTCACGGTGGTGCCCTCCCCCGGTGCGGAGGCGATCGCGACGTCGAGTCCCCGGTGCTGCAGTTCACCGATGACGACATCGCGCAGTCCCACACCGGGCGCCACCGCATCCGCGTCGTATCCGACGCCGTCGTCGCTGACCGTCAAGGCCCACCGTCCGGGAGAGTCCTCGTCCAGGTGGATCACGACGTTGTGGGCTTGTGCGTGGGCGCGGACGTTGAGCAGCAAGCTCTCCAGCGCGCTTTCGACAGCCTCCGCGTCCCCGGCCGGGAGCCGCACCGACGCGCCCAGGTCCAGCAGCGTATCGGCGTGCAGATCGGCGAACCGATCACACATGCGTTCCACCAGTGGAGCGAGGGTGACCTGGCCGCCGCCGTCCACCCGCTCGTCCTCCTCCGTCGCAGTGGAGCGCCCGCGCAGGTAGGCGCGCATCCGCTGCACCTCCACCTCGGCGAGATCGGCCAGGCCGGAACGCGGCCCGCCGGGAGTCGAGTTCGCCAGCAGTTGCATGACCGCGACCCCGTTGTGCATCAGCACCCGGGCCCGGCGTTCCTCCTCACCGCGAGCCAGCTCGGCGACCAGTGCGCGGGAGGCGTCGGCATCGTGGGCGATGCGGCGGATGTAGTTGAACAACATGCGGGCCACCACGGCGTACACGACGTAGGTCAACTCGTTGCCCATCGCGGTGGTGGTCATCCCGGCGCCGTTGTCACCGAGGTACACCAGGTAGCAGACGACCACGCTGACCAGGCCGCCGGCCCAGAGCACGAGACTGCGTACGCCGCTGGCGGTGATGACGACCGACAACGCGTACCCGGGCTGGTAGGCGACCCAGGTGCCGAAGCGCTCCCCCGGCGCCAGGACGTGCGGCGCGAGCACGAGCAGCGTGCAGGCCAGCGCGAAGTCGGCGGTGGACGCGGCGGCCCCGAGCGGCCGTCTGCGGATCAGGGTCACGACGGTCACCAGGACCGACGCACCGGCCGCCGCCAGCCAGCAAGCCAGGTACGCGCCGTCGCGCGGCGAGGAGGCCAGGCCGACCTGGACCGCGGGGACCATCTGGGCGACCGTCCCCAACCGGACCCCGGCGATGAAGTAGGTGAACACCCGCTCGACGCCGACCTTGGTCGTCGGCAGGTCAGTGACACGCCATAGTGCGTTCCGCCCCGCCATCGCGCCCCCAAATGGCCGTCGGCCTCACCGGCCCAGCCCCGGCGAAGCGCGCCGATCAATGTACTGCAGGCGAGGGGGTGTTCGACAGGCTCAGCGGGACGACGTCGATTGCGACAACGCGATCGGCTGAATGCGCTTTCTCCATCAGCCGACCGGTCACGATCCCGCCCGGGGCCAGGCGAAACTCGCGGAGGATCAGCCGACGTCACCGGGTCCTGGCGCGACCCTTTGCTTCTCGGCCGCACCAGGACCACGGCAATCACACCAGGTTCGCCAAGGCGCGATAGGTGTTCGTCCCCGGTACGCCGTCGAGCGGGCCGGTGTAGCCGCCGATCTGCGCCAGCCGCTGCAACGCGACATACGTCCCCGAGCCGGGCAGACCGTCGATCAGGCCGGAGTAGCCGGATCCGCGAAGACACGACTGGATGCCGCGCCAGCTGTAGGAACCCAGCACTCCGTCGACCGGCCCGCTGTAGCCGCCCAGCTTGGCCATGCGCTGCATGGCGGCGTACGTGGTGGCGCCGGGCACGCCGTCGATCGGCCCGGTGTAGCCGAAGCGGCGCAGCACGGTCTGCACGCCTTTCCAGCTGTTGACGCCCATCGCACCGTCGATCGGACCGGTGTAGCCGCCCGCGGCGGCCAGGGTCTGCAGGCCCTTGTACGTGGCGGTGCCGGGGGCGCCGTCCAGGGGCCCGCTGTAGCCGTATCCGCGCAGCACCGTCTGCACGCCTTTCCAGGTGTTGCCGCCGGGCACCCCGTCGATCGGGCCGGTGTACCCGCCCGCCACGCCGATCTTCTGGAGCACAGCGCCGTCCGCGGTCGAGATCGGCCCCGGGCCACCGCTGGTCACGGTCAAGTAGGTGCGCAGGGCCGCGAACGTGTTCGGCCCGGGTACGCCGTCGATCGGGCCGGTGTAGCCGTAGTCGGCCGCCAGCCGCTGCAGACCGCTGTACGTGTTCGACCCGGGTACGCCGTCGACCGGGCCGGTGTAGTAGCCGCCCGCGGAGAGGACCGCCTGGACGCCCTTCCAGCTGTTGGCGCCCAGGACGCCGTCGACCGGACCGGTGTAGCCGCCCCGCTGGGCGATCTGCTGCAGCGTCTTGGCGTCCGCGGCGGCGATGCTTACGTCGCCGTCGACCTGGGACAGGTAGGTGCGCAGGCCCGCGTACGAGTTGGGGCCGAGGACGCCGTCGACCGGACCGGTGTAGCCACCGCGCTGGGCCAGCAATTGGAGTCCCTTGTAGGTGTTCGTCCCCGGTACGCCGTCGACCGGCCCGCTGTACAGGCCGAGCTGGGTGAGCAGCGTCTGAATGCCTTTCCAGCTGTTCGGGCCGAGAACGCCGTCGACCGGACCGGTGTACCCACCGAGCTGCGCGATGCGTTGCAGGGTGGCGCCGTCGGTCAGGGAGACGTCCGGCGCCGGATCGGGCACCGGGTTCGGTCCCGCCGGTGGCAGCGTCGCGCTGCCGAACGCGTCGGCCTTTGCCAGGTTCAGGTCGACGGTGACGCCCTTGACCGAGCCGGAGCTGCTGAACTGGTGAATCGCCCAGGTCGGATAGGCGGTCCCGATGCGCGGGCTGCCGGCCGGTGCTCCGTAGTCGGCGATCCACAGCTTCGCCCCGGTCGCCTGGGTCTGCGTCCAGGTACGCGAGGTGAGCAGCGCCGAATAGGTGTAGAGAAACGGCGTGGCACCAAGACGGGCCTTGACGATGCTGATGAAGCTCGCCGTCTGCGCGTCCGTCCATACCGGACTCTGGTCGACTCCTTCGACGTCGATCATCAGCGGATCGCCGGCCCGGTAGTCGTGCAGGTGGCCGAGGAAGTAGTCCGCGTCGCCGGAGGCGGTCCCCCAGCCCGTCATCCAGTAGTGGCCGACGAGGAAACCGGCCGCCCGGGCGGCGTCGACCTGCCGGACGTAGTACGGGGACGTGTAGGGCAGATGGGTGCCGTCGTTGGATCCGCCGGACTTCACGACGCAGAACCGGAATCCCGCGCTGCGGGCGGCCAGGAAGTCGAGGCTCGCCTGGCTGGTGCCGACGTCGATGCCGTAGATCAGGCTGGTGTCGGGCGTGGGGCCCGGCGCGGGCGGCGACGACGGCGGATGCGCGGCCAGCCAGGTCGCCACGCCGCGAATCGTGTTGGGTCCGAGGATGCCGTCGATGGGACCGGTGTAGCCGCCGTCCCGAGCAAGGTTCTGGATCGCCTTGTAGGTGTTGGTGCCCGGTACGCCGTCGATCGGCCCCGTGTACCCGTAGCCGCGAACGGCGGTCTGCACACCTTTCCAGCTGTTGACGCCCATGACGCCGTCGACCGGGCCGGTGTAGCCGCCGCGCTGCGCCAGGGTTTGCAGAACCTTCTGATCTTCGGTCGTCAACGTGTACGAGCTGCCACCCGTGCCGGGCGTGCCGACGTCCGCCATGCGGGAGCCGACGTTGTCGAGCGTCCAGCCCAGGTAGACGAGTCCGGTCAGCGAGTTGTAGCGGGCGACGGACTGTGTGCCGATGCAGTAGCCGCCGGGTGCGAAGTCCTCGCCGCCGGACAGGTGGGAGGTCGCCATCAGACAGCGGGTGCCGCCGCCGTCGAGGTCCAGCGCGACGTGCCCCGGGTCGCCCGGATCACCCCACCAGTGGAACGCACCCCGGGGCGCGGCCGAGTAGTCGTGATTGTCCGGTCCGGAGGCGAGATATGCCTGGTACGCGGTTGGCGCGGAGCCGGCCAGGTCACAGGCGCGGAACATCAACGCCTGGCACATGCCGGACCAGTTGTAGCCGTTGTAGAAGCCACCGCCACCGGCGTCGGTGACGTGCTGGCGGGCCCATGATTCGGCCCCGGCGACCGTTCTTGTCAACGCTCACTCCTAGATTCGCAGCGCGGCGACGCGCCTCGCGGGTTCGCCGCGAACGTCGTCATGGGTCAGGCCACCGAGATGCGGGCGACGGCGAGAATGGTCTCGGATCCGACCAGTTGGGCACGCAATACCGGGTCGGCGCCGGTGTTCCGGGTCGGCACCGGGCCGACGCGGAGCCGGTCGTCCAGGCGTACGCTCCCGGCGTCGTCCAGGTCGAGATCGACGTATCCGTGTCGACGCGGTCGTTTCAGCCCCGCCGAGGTCTCGAACCAGACGCTGGCCTGCACGGAGTCAGCGGCACTGATCGAGAACCGGACCCGCTGACCGGCCATCGGGCGGCCACCCGCGGTCAGGGTGAACGTCACGCCGGGGGCCTGTGCGCCCGCGGTGTCCGCCGGCTGCCACGAATAGTCGCCAGCGGAGAACCTTCCCCGCGGCCCAGGCACGGCCGCCGACGCGCCGGTACCGTCGATGCCCAGGAGGAGCCCGGGCACGAGCGCACCAGCGCCGTAGAGCACGGCCCGCCGGGGTACGCCCCGCGGTCGGTCGGACGGGTCAGACATCCTGCCTCCAATCGATAGGCTGAGCTGGATAGCCGATGACGAGCCGGGTCGCACGACCACGGCCGACGATGGTCACGGACGGTCCCAGACGGGCGCTGCGCCAGATCCGCGCGAGTGTGCGTCTCATCCCAAACACCTCACAACTCGGTAGCCGAAAGCAATGGCAGTCGATGTGTGAACGGGTAAATCCCCTGGTCCTCGGCCTGCTTGGCCGACGATCAGAGGGCAATGGGTGATCGAACCGCTTCATCGTCGCCCCTCGCGCGGGCGTCGTGACCCCACGAATCCGCGAAGTTTGCCGTGGACCCGGTTGACCGTCGTCGAGCGACCGGTCTACCTACCTACATCCGCGCCCGAAGCACGTCGACCTCGCAGCCTGGCGCGGTCGGGTCGAAGCCGTGCTCGGACAGCCAGCGGATCGCGAGCAGACTGCGTAGCGACCACCACGCGCGGATCACGTCGAGATCGACGTCGGTGCCGTAGCCGGCGAGGACGTCACCGAGATGCTCCTCATGTCCCAGCGTCAAGACGGCCAGGTCGTAGAGGGCGTCGCCGCGGGCCGCCTCGGACCAGTCGATGACGCCGGTCACCTCGTCACCGTCGAGGAAGACGTGGCTGACCTGCAGATCGCCATGGGTGAACGCCGGCGTCCAGGGTCGCAGTGCCGCTTCGGCGACCTGTCGATTGCGGGTGACCAGATCGGCGGGCAGTACGCCGCTCGTGACGAGCCACTCGCATTCGGTGTCCAGTTCGGACGCTATTCCCTCGAGGCTCGGGCCCGGCCAGGGCGGCAGCGGCGCGTCGTGCAGTCGTCGTACGGCGGCGCCGGCCGCGGCCCACGCCTCCGGCGACGCGGTCGAGGGCTGCCCGAGGCGGCCGAGGGCCTTCCCCGGCACCGCGGCGAGCGCGAGCACCGGCGGCTTGCGCCACAAGACCGTCGGCGTCGGGAGCGGCGCCAGCGCCATCGCCTCGACCTCGACATCGATACGCGCCTGATCGGAGTCGATCTTCAGGAACACGTCACCGACGCGCAGGGTCGCCCGCTCGGCATGCGCCACGACGACCTCGACCTCAGTCACGCCGGTCATTATCGCGGCGACGACTCGCGAAGACACCCGAATTTGCCGCGGGCCCGCCCTGACCTGCTGACGCGCCGGCGGCCGACCCAAGGACCGGCCGCCGGCGACAAGCTCACTTCAGGTGCGGCTTGACCTGCGAGGCGTAGATGCCTTCCAGTTTGGACCTCAGCTTGGCCATCTCGCCCGGGACCTCGCTGTTCTTGGTGAGGATCGCGGCGCACGCGTTGGCCATCTCCTGGTCGGCTCCCGGCAGGAACACCCGGGCCCAGTCCTGATTGCGCGTGGCGGCGAGCTGGTCGATCGCCACCTTCGCCTGCGGTGCCTTGGCGATCAGCGAGGACGGGTCGGCCGACTTGCGTACCGGCATGTATCCGGTCGCCTGCGCGAACCGCAGGGTGTTCTCCGGCGACGTGAGGAACTTGATGAACGTCGCGGCGGCGAGCTGGTTCTCCGGCTTGATCTTCTTGGGGATGCCGACTCCGGCGCCTCCGGTCGGGCATACCGGTGTGGTCGCCGCGGGGCCGCCGGGCAGGAATCCGGCGCCGACGTCGAACTTGGCGACCTTGAGGATGCCGACGAGGCTGCCGGTCGACCCGACGGTCGCGCTGACGGCACCGGCCGACAGGTCGTTGGTCGAATCCTTGCCCGCCACCCTGGACCACTTGTTCTTGTAGACCGCGTCGGCGAGGAACTGCAACGCGGCGACGGATTCCGGCTTGTCGCACGTGATGTCGAAGGTCCCCTTCGCCGACCAGCTGCCACCCCAGCCCCAGAGGACGTTCTGGAAGCTCCAACCGGCGTACCCGGCGAGCGCGGGCAGCTGGAAGGCGTTCTGGATGCCCGCGTTGGCGGCCTTCAGCTTGGGCGCCCATTCGGCGAACTCGGTCCACGTCGTCGGCGCCCGGTCCGGCAGGCCGGCCGCCTGCCAGTGAGCCTTGTTCCAGTAGAAGAGCGGCGTGGACCGAGCCCACGGCATCGCCCAGGTCGCGCCGTCGTACTTGTAGTCGGTGAGCAGCTGCTCCCGGTAGTCACTGGTATCCCAGTTGAGCGCGGTGAACAACGAGTCCAGCGGGATGATCGAATCCTGCAGGTAGTAGCGGAACCACCACACGTCCGACAGCACCACCAGGTCGGGCAGCTTGCCACCGGCCTGGGCGGCCTGGAACTTCTGGGCGATGTCCTCGTAGTTCGAGCCGGCGGTCACCAGCTGTACGCGGATGTCGGACTGGCTCTGGTGGAAGGCGTCGATGATCTGCTGCGTGATCTCCTGGGAGGACCCGGGGTTCGACGACCAGAAGGTGATCTCACCGGCCGGCTTGACGCCGGTGAAGTCGATCTGCTGCGGCTTGCCGGAGGTCGGGCCGGACGACGTCGACGGCCCGCTGCAGGCGGACAACGCCGTCGCGGACAGTCCGGCGGCGGCCAGGCCGAGGAATCCTCTTCTGCTCAGTTCACTCGATTGCCGGGCGGGATGCGACGGGGACACGGTGCACCTCCTGGTTGGTGGACGGAATCACCCCTTGACGCCGCCTTGGGTCAAGCCGGTGACGATGTGGCGCTGCAGGGCGGCGAACACCACGAGGACGGGAAGCAGGACCATGACGGTGCCGGCCATGACGATGCCGTAGGAGGCGGCCGAGTTCTCGCTGTTCTGCAACAGGGTCAGCCCCACCGGCAGGGTCATCATCTGCGGGTCCGAGACGATGACCAGCGGCCAGAGATAGTCGTTCCACTCGAACACGATGTTGACCAGGGCCACGGTGGCTATGCTCGGCGCGGCCATCGGCACCACCATGTGCCACAGGCGCCGCCAGTGCCCGGCCCCGTCGACCTGTGCGGCGTCGATGACCTCGGTCGGCAGGGTCAGGAAGCTCTGCCGCAGCAGGAAGGTCCCGAAGCCGGTGGCCAGTCCGGGCAGGATGATGCCCCAGTAGGTGTCCTGCCCGCCGAGGCCGCTGACGAACACGAAGTTCGGCACCACGCTGACCTGTGGCGGCACCATGAGCGTTGCCAGCACGGCCCAGAACACGTACTTGCGGCCGGGGAACTGGACGAACACCAGCGCGTAGGCGGTGAAGACGGCCAGCAGCACCTTGATCCCCGCCCCGACCACGGTCACGATCGCGGAGTTGAGGAAGAGGCGCGGGAAGGGCACGATCCGCGCCGCCTCGGAGTAGTTGGCCGGATGCCACGGGTCGGGGAGCACGACGAGCTTCTGCGTGATGACGTCGGCCGGTGCTTTGAACGACGACAGGATCAGGTACGCCAACGGCAGCACGACGACCAGGATGGCGAGCATGATCGGCAGGTAGTCGGCGACCAGCGCGGCGACGAGGTTGCGGCGCGACAGCGGCCGGGATTCGGCGGTCACCGGTAATGCACCCGCTTCTCGAGGAAGACCAGTTGGAGCAGGGTCAGGATCACCAGTAACCCGAAGAGCACCGTCGAGAGCATCGCCGAATAACCTGCCTGGTTGTAGCCACCGAACGCCCGCAGATAGGCGTCGTAGATGAGCGTCGTGGTGCCGCGGCCCAGCGGCGTCATGACCCGGATCAGGTCGAAGGCCTGCAGCGAGTTGAGGGTGCTGGTCACCATGAGGAAGAAGGTCGTCGGCGACAGCAACGGGAAGACGACCGAGAAGAACTTCCGCCGCGCGCTCGCTCCGTCGATGGCGGCGGCCTCCAGGACGTCGGAGGAGATGGCCTGCAGGCCGGCCAGGTAGATCACGGCGGCGTAGCCGAGGTTCTTCCAGACGTAGACGAGGACCACCATCACCAGGCTCAGCGTCTCGTTGTTGAACCATTGCGGGCTGGTGAGGCCGAACCCGCGCAGGATCGCGCCGAGCGCGCCGACGGTGGGGTCGAAGATGTACTGCCAGGCGAGCCCGACGCCGACCCCGGACAGCACGAACGGGGAGAACACCGTGGCGCGGGCCAGCCCGGCCCCGCGGACCTTGCGGTTGAGGGCCAGCGCGACCAGCAGCCCCAGCGCCATCGACAGCAGCACGGTCGCGAGGGTGAACACCGCCGTCGTGAGGAAGACCTGTCCCGCTTCGGCGGACTGGAAGAAGTCGGCGTAGTTGGCCAGGCCAACCGGCCGGGCGGTCGGCGCGCCCAGCGTCCAGTCCAATGTCGAGTAATACATGTTGAGCAGGAGCGGGCGGTAGGTGAACACGGCGATCAGCGCCAGGTTCGGCACGGCGAAGGCCAGGAAGATCGCCGCCTCGCGGATCGCCCGGCGACGCCGTCCCCGCCTGGCCCGGTGGCTCGGCTCCGCGGCGGAGGGCTCCAGCAGCGGCGGCTCCGTGCTCGGTTTGATCTCCGCAACCATGATCGGCAGCTAACCGACGCCAGATGTACGAACGATAACTAAAAGGTGAATATATAACATCGATGATCAGCAGTCTGGCTGTTCTGCCCGTCGTCGGCCCGCCCGTCGAGGCTTGCCGTCCCGTCCACTGCGGCTTAGGATTTGGTCATTCGCCCAAGGCGGTTGCCCAGGGCGTACGCCCAAGTGGAGGACGGCGCATGGCGGAGACGGCGGCGGAGCGGGGACGCCTGGCGCGGCAGCGGCTGCTGACCGCGGCGGCTCAGCTGATCGGCGAAGTGGGCTGGACCGCGGTGAGTACGCGGCTGGTCGCCCAACGGGCCGGAGTGCTGCCCGGCGTCGTGCACTACCACTTCCCTTCCGTGCAGGCGTTGTTGTCCGACGCGGCACTGGGCGCGATCGGCGAGATGATCGACGGGATCGGGCCGATGCTGCAGCAGGCGACCTCGGCGGCCGACGGCGTGGACGCGATGCTGACCGTGCTCGGCGGGTTCACCGGCACGGACCCGATGTCGCTGCTGTTCGGCGAGACCTACCTGGCCGCCACCCGGGACGAGCAGTTGCGGATCGCGCTGGGGTCGCTCGTCGACCGGTTCCGGGCCGAGGTGACCGAGTGGCTGGCCGCTGCCGGGCTGGCCGATCCGGCGGCGATCGCCACCCTGCTCCTGGCGACGCTCGACGGATTCGTGCTGCACAAGGCACTCAGCCCGGAGTTGACCGTGGACGCGATCCGCCCGGCGATGCGCCGGCTGGTGAGCACGGACAGGTGAGGAGACGACGATGCGGACAGTCGTAGTGGGGGCCGGCATCGCCGGTTTGGCGGTGGCGCACCGCCTGGCAGAGCTGGGCGCTCAAGTGACGGTGGTGGAGAAGGCTCCAGGGCCCCGTCACCAGGGCTACATGATCGACTTCTTCGGACCGGGATACGAGGCCGCGCAGCGGATGGGGCTGCTGCCCCGGCTCCGGGAGCTCGGATATCACGTCCAGCGGTTCAGCTACGTCGACGACCGTGGTGAGGTCCGGGCCAGCATGGACTACCAGCGGTTCGAGAAGGCCGCCAGCGGCGGCATCGTCAGCATCATGCGTCCCGATCTGGAGCGGGCCCTGCGCGAGGCCGTCGCCGATCGGGTCGACCTGCGGTACGGCACCAGCGTCACCGACATCGACAACCGCTCCGACGGTGTGTCCGTCGTCCTGTCCGACGGCACGACGATGGACGCCGACCTGCTCATCGGCGCCGACGGGATTCATTCGGCCACGCGGACGGCGATCTTCGGGCCCGAGCACACCTACCTCCGTTACCTCGGGCTCCACACCGCGGCGTACGTGTTCGACGATCCGACCATTCACGCGCAGGTCGCGGACGGCTTCTTCCTCACCGACAGCGTCGACGCGCAGATGGGCTTCTACGGTCTGCGCGACGGCCGGGTGGCGGCCTTCACCGTTCACCGGGCACCTGATCCGGCGCTTCCGGCCGATCCCCGGGCGGCCATCCGGCATACCTATCGCGACCTGGGCTGGCTGACCCCGACTGCGCTGGCGGAGTGCCCGGAGGCGTCGGAGATCTACTACGACCAGGTGGCCCAGATCGAGATGCGGCAGTGGGTCGACGGCCGGGTCCTCCTGCTCGGCGACTCCGCGTACGCGGTGTCCTTGCTGGCCGGGCAGGGCGCGTCCCTCGCGGTGGCGGGCGCCTACGTCCTGGGCCGTCAACTGGCCGAGTCCGGCGACGTCGACCGTTCACTGGCCGAGTTCGTACGCCGCTGGCACCCGGTCGTGACCGAACGCCAGCGGATCGGCCGCCGGGGCGCCGGCTGGTTCCTGCCGGCCAGCCGGACTCAGGTGCGGCTCCGGCGCCTGGCCGTCAAGGCGATGCGGCTCCCGGGGCTGGACCGATGGCTGGGCACCGCGCTGATCGGCAAGAACCACACGCCGATCGACACCATCGCGATCGGAACGGCCTGACCGGTCGCACCCAACCTTTCCATGGCCCGGTCGCGTTACAGAGGGTTGTGAGGTCTGACGACGGTTTCCGGGAGTTCGTGGTGGCGTCCTCGCCCGCGCTGTCGCGGGTGGCGTATCTGCTGACCGGCGATCATCAGCTGGCCGAGGATCTGCTGCAATCGGCGCTGGCCAGCACCTATCGTCACTGGCGCCGGATCCGCGACGGCAATCCGGCGGCGTATGTGCGCCAGGTGATGCATCGGGAGCAGATCTCCTGGTGGCGGCGAAGGCGACCGGCCGAACGGCTGTCCGGTGAAGCCCCCGAGCACAGGCAGGCCGGCGATCTCGCCGCCGAGGCGGTGAACCGGATAACCCTGGTGCAGGCGCTGGCCCACCTGGCACCGCGCCAGCGGGCCGTGATCGTGCTGCGCTTCTACGACGATCTCACCGAGGCGGAGACCGCCCGGATTCTGGGTTGCTCGGTCGGCACGGTCAAACGGCAGACCCACGATGCGCTGGCCCGGCTCCGCACTCTGCTCCCGGCCGGTCTTCAGACGGAGGTGTCCTCGTGATCACCGAACTGCGCGACGCTCTGCGTGCCGAAGCCGGCGCCGTCCCGGCGTACGCGGTCTATGAGCGGGCGGTACGCACCGCCCGCCGCCGTCGGCGTACGCGCTGGGGCGCGTATCTCGCCGCCGCCGCGGTGCTGGCGATCCTGGCCACCTCCGGCGTTCCGGGCGCACTTCTGGCGGATCCGCCGCCGATCGGGTCGGTCGACGGGCGGCCGTCCATCCCCGATCGGCTGGCGTTCCCACCCGCGTTCTGGCCGAGCGTCACCGGCAGCCCGCCGGGACCGGCGTCGGTGCTGTTCGGTGGGACGGGTTTCGCCGCCGACCGCCCACTGCGGCTGCTGGACAACGAAGGCGACCTCGCCGTCGTGGGCGCGACCTCCGACGTGTATCGGATGATGCGCGTCGGATTCGAGGTGCACGCGGGCGAGGAGGTCCTGCTCTCCCCCGACGGCAACAGTCTCGCGGTGCCCTCGAGCTTCGACCTGCGGGCCGGGATCCTCGACCTGAGCACCGGTGAGGAGACCCGGCTGACGGGGTTCTCCGACACCGAGACCGTGACACCGTTGGCGTGGTCGCCCGACGGGCACACCCTGGCCGTCAAGGTGGTGCCCGGCGGCCCGGAGCGCTCGCAGTTCGGGCTGGTCGACCTCCCCGGCGGAGCGATCCGGAAGAGCACGTCGCCGTTCGGCTTCGAGTCGATGCCGGGCTTCGACGCCGCTTTCTCCCCCGACGGACGGCTGTTCGCGTACGCGGCCGACGGTGAGATCGTCGTCGTGCGAAGCGACCTGACGGAGCTGGCCCGGATCACCACGTCCGGCCGAGCCTGGCTGGCCGGAAAGGGCGCCTGGGCGCCGGACGGACGGCTCATGACATGGGAGATCACCGACGACACCTGGCGACTGCGCGGCGTCGACCTGGCCACGAGACTTCCCGGGTACCCGCCCCTGACCAGCGCAGATCCCGAGTGGACGGTCACCGCTCCCGACCTCGCGGCCGTACGCCTGCTCGGCTGGACCGGCGGGCAGCCGATCGTCGCCGTCTACCAGCGGGAACCGAGCAGCACCGTCGGTCCACCGGCGACGTACTACCAGGATGTCCACTCGGTCGCCGTGTGGCGGCTCACCGCGACCGGTCATCAGGTGCTGCTCACCGCCCCGCACAACCTCATGTCGATCGACATCGCCGACGCCGCGCTCGCCACCGGCGAGGTCCGGGCCGCCGATCCGCCGCGATTCGGCATCGTCACTGTCCTCGCCGTCGTGGTGCCGGTGACTTTCGTGGTGGCGCTCGGCTGGGCGCTGGTCCGTCGAGGACGGCGTACTGCCCGACGACGCGGAACCGCGCCGTCGTCGTAAAGCACCGAACACCGCGGCGGTCAGGCGCTTCGGACGATCCCGGCCAGGATCGCGACGGCCGCGGTCAGCTCATCGGGCGTGTGCGCCGCGTAGCCGAGGACCAGACCCGGGTGGCCGTCGGTGAGCCGGCACGCCGACAGTGCCACCGGCGCCAACCCGGCTCGGCGCGCGGCCACCGCGACGGCCGCGTCGTCGACACCGGCGGGCAGTTGCAGCACCAGATGCAGCCCGGCGGCGACGCCGTGGATCGGCATACCCGGGAGGAACTCGGTGAGGGCGGCGACGAGGGCGTCGCGGCGCGTCCGGTACGTGCGCCGGGCACGCCGCAGGTGCCGGTCGTAGCCACCACTGCCCAGCAGGTGGGCGAAGGCGTACTGCTCCAGTGCCGGGCCACCGAGGTCGATCGAGCGCTGCTGGGTGCGTATCGCTGGAAGATGCTCGACCGGCGCGGACAGCCAGCCGAGGCGCAGCGCCGGAGCGAGCGCCTTGCTCGCGGAGCCGACGGCGACGGTGACGTCCGGTGCGATGCCCTGCAGGCAGCCGACCGGATCACGGTCGTAGCGGAACTCCGCGTCGTAGTCGTCCTCGATGATGAGCCCGCCGGTGCGCCGGGCCCAGGCGATCACCTGCGCGCGACGCGCGGGCGACAGCACGACGCCGGTCGGGAACTGATGCGCGGGCGTGAGCACGACGGCGCGCGCCGCTGAGCGCGACAGCGCGTCCACCTCGATGCCCTGATCGTCGACGGGCACCGGCAGCACGGGCAGCGCGGTGGCGAGCTGGTCGTGCACGCCGCGGCTGCCCGGGTCCTCGATGGCCACGCAGCGGTGCCCGGCCGCGAGCAGCATCCGGGACAAAATCGTGAAGGCCTGGGCCGCGCCCGAGGTCAACAGCAGGTCCGCGGCGGTCACCCGGGCCGCGCGGACGCGGCCCAGATAGGCGGCGAGCTGCTCGCGGACCGCCAGGGGCCCGGCGGGATCGCCATAGTCCAGGACCGCGTCGGTCATCGTCGTCAGCACCTGCTCGTACGCACGACGCCAGGCGGCGCGCGGGAACAGCCCGAGGTCGGGTACGCCGGGCCGCAGGGGAAGCAGTCCCACCGGGACGAAGTCGACCGTCGCCGTGGCCTCCCGCACCGGGACGGCGGCCGCGACGGTGGTGCCCGAACCACGGCGTCCCACCAGCCAGCCCTCAGCGACCAGTTGTTCGTACGCCTCCACCACGACGCCCCGGGAGACGCCCAGGTCGGCGGCCAGTTCACGGGTGGACGGCAGGCGGCTGCCGGCCGGGAGACGTCGTTGTTCGATCGCCGTACGCAAGGCGGCGGTCAACCGTCCGGCCACCCCGCGGCCCTGCTTGTCGAACTCGACCAGAGCCTCCAAGTGGTCCTCCAATTCTCCCCGCCATTGGTTCTTAATCGGGAACCACTTGCAGCCTACCGTCGAGATCATGACGTTCTCGGCCCGCACCGCGTACGCGCTGTGCACCCTCGGCATGGTCATCGTCGGCAGTTCCGTGGCGACCAGCCGGGCGATCATCGACTATCCGCTGCTGACCGGACAGGCGATGCGGTACGCCGTGGCCGCGGTCCTGTTGTTCGGACTCGCCCGGCTGTTGCCGCCACCCGCCCGGTCCCGGCCCACCGGCCGAGATCTCGGCCTGCTCATCGGCCTCGGCGTCACAGGCCTGGCCCTGTTCAACGTATGCGTCCTGGTCGGGCTGCGGCACGCCGAACCGGCCGTCATCGGAACCGCGGTCGGCGCCGCGCCGCTCGCCCTGGCCGTGCTCGGCCCGCTGATCGCCCGGCGACGGCCCGCCGGCCGCCTCGTCGTGGCAGCCGCCGTCGTGGTGGCCGGCACCGCCTTGGTCGAGGGATTCGGCCGCACCGACGGCATCGGTCTGGCCGCCGCCGCGGGCGCGCTCGCCTGCGAGACGGCGTTCTCCCTGCTCGCCGCACCCATGTTGGACAGCCTCGGCGCCGTCCTCGTCTCCGCGTACAGCTGTCTGCTCGCGGTGCCGGTGCTGCTGGCCGGAGCGCTGATCCTCGGGGAGACCGCCGTCTGGCGGCTGCCCAGCCCGAGCGAGGCTGCGGCGTTGGCGTACCTGGCGGTGTTCGTCACCGTCGCGGCGTTCCTCGCCTGGTTCCTCGGACTGCAGCGGCTGGGCGTGGAACGGGCCGGCATCATCGTCGGCGTCCTCCCCCTCGCCACCCTCGCCACGACCGTCCTGATGGACCGCCACCTACCACCGGCAGCCGCGACAGCGGGCGTCGTCATCGTCGCGGCGGGCCTGGCGCTCCCGCACCTGAAGCTCCGCAAGCCGTACGGCATGGGCGCCGGCGGCACGGGTAACGGAGCGAGATGCAGGCGAATGAACTGGTCGACCTCGAACGAGCAGGCTGGGCCGCGTTGTCCTCGACCGCGGCTGAAGCGACCGACTTCTACGAGCGCGTCCTCGACCGCGATGTCCTGATGCTGCTGCCCGGCGGACTGGTGCTCGACGATCGGGCCGCGATCGTCAAGGCGATGGCCGGACAGCCGTGGTCCTACTACGAGCTGCAGGACATCAGGGTCTTGTCACCTACTCCCGACGTCGGCGTGGTCACCTATGCCGTGGTGGCCCAGCGCACCGGCTCTCCGGCGTACACGGCTCTCTTGAGCAGCACCTACGTCCGGCGCTCCGAGGGCTGGAAACTCCTCTTCCACCAGCAGACCCCCCGGTGACCCGGAACTGCCGGGCAGGTACCGAATTACTTCCGGTACCTGCCCGCAACTTTCGGCGCTCCAGACGCCCAAACGGCGCTTTCGACGCCTCAGTCACCGGCCGGAAATGGCTCGGCCGCTGATCCGAAGTGGTAGGTCTAGCTCTGTAAGAGCAGCGCCGCAGCCGGTTCCACCGCACTCGATGCTTCTTCCGGAAACATTTCGGAATTCCCCCGTTGCGAACCTCAGCGAAATCGTGGCACGATCCCCATCGACGCACGCCCATGCGGCACGCGCTGCCGAGCCGCAGCGCAGACCTCGAAGGAAGGCCACGATGACAATCCGTCCTCCTCAACATGCCGAGTCCCCCGGCACGCCCACCCGATTCCGCAAGGCCCTGCTCATCGGCGCGACGAGCGCGCTCGCCGTCGTGACCACGCTGCTGGTCATCCCGGACGCGAATGCCGCCGCGAGCACGCTGGGCGCGGCAGCCGCGCAATCCGGCCGGTACTTCGGCACGGCGATCGCGGGTAGCCGGCTCGGCGATTCGACGTATACGACGATCGCCGCGCGCGAGTTCAACATGGTGACCGCCGAGAACGAGATGAAGATCGACGCCACCGAGCCTCAGCGCGGGCAGTTCACGTTCAGCGCGGGCGACAACATCTACAACTGGGCCACCCAGCGCGGCCTGAAGGTACGCGGCCACACCCTCGCCTGGCACGCCCAGCAGCCCGGCTGGATGCAGAGCCTGTCGGGTTCGACGCTGCGGCAGGCCATGATCGATCACATCAACGGTGTGATGGCGCATTACAAGGGCAAGCTCGCCGCCTGGGACGTCGTCAACGAGGCGTTCAACGAGGACGGCAGCCGGCGGCAGTCGAATCTGCAGGGCACCGGCAACGACTGGATCGAGGTGGCGTTCCGCACGGCTCGCGCGGCCGATCCGTCGGTGAAGCTGTGCTACAACGACTACAACATCGAGAACTGGTCGTACGGCAAGACGCAGGGCGTCTACCGGATGATTCAGGACTTCAAGTCCCGGGGTGTGCCGATCGACTGCGTCGGGCTGCAGACCCACTTCACCGGCGGCAGCTCGCTGCCGAGCAACTTCCAGACCACGCTGTCGAGCTTCGCGGCGCTGGGCGTCGACGTGGCGCTGACCGAGGTCGACGTCACCAACGCGTCCACGTCGCAGTACGCCGGACTCACCCAGGCCTGCATGAACGTGTCCCGCTGCATCGGCATCACGGTGTGGGGCGTACGCGACAGCGACTCCTGGCGCTCCAGTGAGAGCCCGCTGCTGTTCGACAGCAGCGGCCGGGCGAAGGCTGCGTACTCCTCCGTTCTCACCGTGCTGAACGGTGCCGGCCCCACGACGTCGCCGACGACCTCGCCGACCTCGGCCAGCCCGTCGCCCACCTCGTCCGCGGGCGGCGTGAACAAGATCGTGGGTACGCAATCCGGCCGGTGTATCGACGTGCCGAACTCCTCGCGTACCAACGGCACCCGGGTGCAGTTGTACGACTGCCACGGCCTGGTCAACCAGCAGTGGACCTATACCGCCGGTCGTCAACTGCAGGTCTACGGAACGATGTGCTTGGACGCCGCCGGTTCGGGCAACGGCGCGGCTATCCAGATCTACAGCTGCAACGGGCAGACCAACCAGCAGTGGAACGTGAACTCCAACGGCACCATCACCGGTGTGCAGTCCGGACGGTGCCTCGACGTCTGGAGCACGGCCAACGGCGCCCAGGTCCAGATCTACGACTGCAACGGGCAGGCCAACCAGCAGTTCCACCTCGAACGGATCTGATACCCCAACCACCTGACGCCGGGAGGAGGGACCGGATCGGTCTCTCCTCCCGGATCAGCCGTCGGTGTCGGTCGGTTCGACGCCTGAGTGGACGACGATCAGAGGACCACGCCACCGGCGATCACGGTCCGGTCGAGCGGCCGCTGCGTCACCGCCTCCACGAGGCTCTCGGCCGGCAGGAGCACCAGGTTCGCCCGGCATCCCGGCTCGAGACCGTAATCGGGCAGGCGAAGAACGCCGGCGCCGCCCTCGGTCGCGATGCGTACCGTCCGGGCGATGTCCGCGTCCTGGCGATAGCCGGAGGTGACGGCGAGCATGAGCGCCTTGTCGAGGAGATCACCGGTGCCGTAGGGGCTCCAGAGATCCCGGACGCCGTCATGCCCCAGACCGACGCGTACGCCCGCCGCCGCCAGCCGGGCCAGCGGCAACTGCGGTGTCGTGCCGGGCACGGTCGTGGTGAGCGCGATGTCGGCCGACGCCAGCAGCTCGATCAGCGAACCCTGGCGTACGTCGTCCACAGTGCTCAGCGCGTAGCAGTGGGCGATGGTCACCTTGCCCGCCAAGCCGAGTGCCTTCGTACGCTCGACGATCCGTTCGATCTGCCAGGCGCCCAGCGTCCCCCGGTCGTGCAGGTGGATGTCGAGGCCGACCTGCTTGTCCGCGGCGATCCCGAAAACGGTGTCCAGGTGCCGGATGGGATCGCCGTCGAACCCGGCCGGATCGAGGCCGCCGATCAGCTGCGCGCCCGCGTCGACGGCGTCGGCCATGAGCTCCGCCGTCCCCGGTCGAGTCAGCACACCGCTCTGGGGAAACGCGACCACCTCGACCGTTACGCGTCCCGCCCGCTCGGCCGCGGCGGCCAGCACCCCGGTGACGGAGTCGAGCCCGATCGCCGGATCGACGTCGACGTGGCTGCGGATATGCAGGACGCCCCGCTCGATGTGCCGATCGAGCAGCGCGCCCGCCCGTTCACGGACCGGACCGAGGTCGCTCCGATGGGACCGCTCGTTGTCGATCAGATCGGCGAGCGTGCCGCCGGCCGAGTGTGGCCGGTACGGCTTGCCCCAGGAGGTCTTGTCCAGGTGCGCGTGCGCGTCGACCATCGCCGGCAGGGCGATCCGGCCACCGCCGCGCACCACCTGCGCCTCCGGGCCGGACGGCGTCGCCACGAACACGCCATCGGCGACGTGCAGGTCGACAGCCGGTCCGCCCCACGGCCGGACATCGGAGATCCAGAGCGACGTCATGACCATGATCCTATTGGCTCACCGAGCGGCCCCGGATCAGCCGTGCCCGATCACGAGACCTCGTCCCCGGCACGAGACGTGTTCCCCAGCGCGAGACGCGGCGGGTGGAACGCGTCAGGCGGGCCGATACGTGCCGATGATCACGCCGGTGGTCGTGGTCAGACTGTCGACCAGGCGCAGCTTCTCCACTGTGTCGTCGTCGGCGAACAGCCGGCGGCCGCTCCCCAGGACCAGCGGGTGGATCAGCAGGAGATACTCGTCGATGAGATGCCGCCGCATGAGTTGCCGCACGACGTCGACGCTCCCGATGACGCTCAGCGTGCCGTCTTCTCCGGCCTTCAGCTGGGCGACCGAGTCCAGCAGGTCGCCGGACACCAGCGTGGAGTTGACCCACGGCAACGGCTCGGGGAGAGTTCGCGACGCCACGTATTTGCGCGTGCGATTCAGCTTCTCGGTGAACGGGTTGCCGTCGGTCTGCCGGGGCCAGAAGGCGTACAGCGCCTCGTAGGTCCGGCGACCGAGCAGGAGCGCCCCTTCGGCGGCCATGCGTTCCCCCATGGCCTGGCCCATGACCTGATCGGCGTACGGCGTCGCCCAGCCGCCGTGGCGGAAGCCGTCGCGCGGATCCTCGTCCGATCGGCCCGGCGCCTGCGTCACACCGTCGAGGGTCATGCTCATCGTCACTACGATCTTCATGGCATTCAGTCCTGTCCGTGCCTGTCCGTGATCGGCCGAACTCCGCGGCCCTTCACCTCCTATACGAACGAACCGGACCGGATTCGACACCGGCAGGCGGCTATGCGGCGGGGGACTGTCCGGCGGGCGGCTGTGCGGCGGCCAGGGCGGCTCGCAGCCGATCGAGTTCCGCCTCGGTGCCGATCGCCGCCCGTTCGGCCGGGTGGTCGACGTAATGACGGATCGCGTTCGCGAGGAACGTGGGCTCGACGTCGACCGACAACGGAATCGCGTAGCGGGTGTAGCGCACCTGACCGGCGACGAAGAGCCAGATCTGGTGAGATCGCCTCGCCGGTGGCACCGGCCCGCCCGGCGCCAGCAGGGTCCAGGCGAGCACCGACTGGCTCCGGAACCGCTGAATCAGCACGCCCGCCACAGCCAACTCCACCCGAGGACGCGACAGGAAGGGCAGCGCGACGCCGACGGCGATCATCGCGGCCACCAGCGTCGCCGCGACGAGGAACATGGGCAGCGGATCGGTGTACGGGCGCATCGCGTACTCGTTCGGCACGCGCTCGGTCGGGATCATGCCGCCCGCGAAATAGAACAGCAGGATGGACCACACGCCGAAGAGAAACGGACTCGACCGCACCACGAACCGGCCGTCGCGGAGGCTGAACGTCGTCGGCGGCCGCCGCTGTCGCCAGACGAGCACCAGATAGCCACCGAACGGCACGAGCAGGGCGACCACCATGCCCAGGCCGTACAGGGCGTAGACGGCCGCGAAGCGGAGACCGGCGGAATCGCCGACGCGCCACGTGACCGGCTGCCACCAGAAGGTGACCAGCAGCCGGAGCACGAACGCGAGCAGCCCGAAGCCCACGGCGGCGACGCGGAGCCCTTGGCGCGACATGTCCGCAGTGTAGAAGCCGGACGCTCACCGAGCGGCGTCGTAATCCGCCCGCGCCGCCAGCACCTCGTCCATATGCGTCTCGGCCCAGATCTTGACCGCGCGCACCACCGGCATCAGGCTTTCCCCCAGCGTCGTCAGCTCATAGTCGACGCGGACCGGCACGCTCGCGGTGACCGTCCGGGTCACCAGCCCGTCGCGTTCGAGCGACCGCAGGCTCTGCGTCAGCATCTTCTGGCTCACCCCGGCGATCTGCCGGGCCAGGTCGCTGTAGCGCAGCGGTCCGTCGGCCAGCGCGGCGAGGATGAGACAGACCCACTTGTCGCTGAGCGAGTCCAGCAGCTGCCGCGTCGGGCACAGCGCCAGGAAGGCGTTGTACTCGAATTTGGCCTGCTCACGACGTCGAGCCGCGGTCGTCGTCGGCATCGGTCCCCACCTTCCGGTCCCCTACGCACTTCTGGGTGCCTTCTTTCTGATGGAGAGTACCTCTCCTACGGTGGGTGACACCTCACCACGAAGGAGAAATCTGATGCGTGCAGTCACCGTGACCAGTCCGCAGGGCTTCGACTCGATCGAGATCACCGACCTGCCCGTGCCGCAGCCCGGCCCTGGTCAGCTGCGGGTTCGCGTACGGGCCAGCGCCGTGCACCCGGCCGACCTGGCCGCGGCGAACGGCGCGTTCGCCCACCTCACGCCGCCGGGCGAACGCCGCGTACTCGGCTGGGATCTCGCCGGCACGGTCGACGCCGTCGGCTCCGGCGTCGAGCGGTTCCGGCCCGGGGACGAGGTCGTCGGGCTCACCTTCTGGCTCGCCGCCGGGGAAGGCGTACAGGCGGAGTTCGCGCTCCTCGACGCGTCGGCCGCGGCGCCCGCTCCGGTCGGCGTCGACCCGGCACTGGCGGCCACGTTGCCGCTCAACGCGCTGACCGCGGCGTACGCGCTGGATCTCGCCGATCTGCCGCCGGGCGCGACGCTCGCGGTGTTCGGCGCGGCAGGCGCGGTCGGCGGGTTCGCCGTCCAGCTCGCGGCAGCGCGCGGACTGCGGGTCGTCGCAGTCGCGGCCGCCTACGACGAGCACCTGGTACGCGACTACGGCGCGACCTGGTTCGCCGACCGGTCGGCGCAGCCCGCGTCAGCGATTCGCGCCCTGGTCGACGGCGGCGTCGACGGCGTCTACGACCCGGCCTTGGCCGGAGCGGAAGCGTTGTCGGCCGTACGCGACGGCGGCGTCTACGTCAACGGTTACCCGGTCGCCCCGGAGTCCCAGCGGGGCATCCGCACCGAAGGCGTCCAGGTCGCCCCGGACGGCGTACGCCTGGCCGAGCTGGCCGGGCTCGTCGAAGCCGGCCGGCTCCGGCTGCGCCTCGCCGAGACCTATCCGCTGGCCGACGCGGCGTCGGCGTACAAGCGGCTGGCCGCCGGTGGTGTGCGCGGCGGCATCGTCCTGGTGCCGTGAGCACGATGGAGGGCCGGAGATCAATCCGGCCCTCCATTTACGACGCGCTCGATCAGGCGGCCGGCGGGTTGACCACGCTCACGGTCAGCACGTTGCCGGACTGAGCGGTGACCGTGGCCGTCACGCCGTGCCCGGCGACCTTGACGCTGTTCTGCGGGTCGGCGGAGCTGTAGTACGCCAACGGGTTGCTGTCGTCGAAGGTCGGCATGCCCGCGTTGGCGGCGGCGCACGCCGCCACGGTCTGCACGGTCTGCGACTTGCCGCTACCGGTCAGCACCTCCTTGTGGAGGCACGTCTCCGGCACCGATTGCAGGCCGAAGGTGGCGTCGAACGGCTGACGGCGGTTGCTCGGCGCTGTGCCGTCGGGGTAGGTGAACGGCGCGGGCCGCGCGTCCACGGGCAGCGATTGGCCGGTGCCCAGGTGCGCCGAGACGTCGTTGTCCTCGACGGCGTGGTTGACGTACCAGACGAGCATGCCCGGCCGGAACGAGAAGAACTCGACCTTGTCCGGCGCGGTGTACGCGAAGCTGAACTGGTACGGGCCCGTCCGCAGCGTGTCGTCGTAGCCGACGTACTGCCGGTTCTCCAGCAGGTAGTACCGGTCGGCGGTGGTGGTCACCGTGCCGGTGGACCGCTGCCATTCGCCCGTCGCCGTCCAGCTGCCCGGCTGCTCCGCGTCGTCGGTGAACAACGTGGTGCCGCCGGACTTGGCGACGATGTCGTCGAGGAACGCGCCCGCGAAGTGGACGCCGCCGTCGGTCTGGTAGCGGAACCGGAATCGGGTCGCCGCCCCGTTGGCGTCGTACGAGAACCGCAGCGAGGTCCAGCGGCCGCTGGACGACCCCGTGACCGACTGCCCGGCCGGTGACCAGGTCACGCCACCGTCGGTCGAGTACTCGCCGTAGAGGTAGTCGTACCCGGACTCGATGTCGTACCAGGCCTTAGCGGTCACGGTGACCCGCGAGGCGGCCGGGACGGCGTGCGACAGCGACTCGTTGAGCTGGTCGGCGCTGCCGGTCCACCAGGCGTACTGGCCGGACGACGGCGTCGTGTACGCCGTCGAGGTGGTGGCGTCGGGCAGATCGACCTTGATCGCCTGGGCGTTGGCCGCGTTCGAGTCCTGCGCCGGGTCGAGCTGGATCGTGCCGCTCTGGCCGAGCGCGACCTCACGGTAGTCGAGCCAGCCGAGGAACAGCTTCTCCTCCGGGCCCATCAGCCCGGGGGTGGTGCCGATGCCCTGACCGGCGTCCGCGCCGTGACCCAGCCAGGAGCCGGAGCTCATGAGGGTCCAGAACGCGGTGCCGTTCTCGCCGCCGGCGGTGTCGTAGTAGTCCGGCAGGCCGAGGTCGTGGCCGAACTCGTGGCAGAAGACGCCGAGGCCGCCGTTCTCCGGTTCGGTGGTGTAGTCGCCGAGCCAGTAGTTCGAGTTGCCGATCCGGGAACCGCCGGACAGGTTCGCCTGCCCCGCGACGGTCGGGCCGGTCAGCCCGAAGTCGGTCGGGTTGACGTACCAGCGGTGCGACCAGATGGCGTCCTCGCCCTGCGCGCCGCCGCCGGCGTCCTCGCCCTGACCGGCGTGCACCGCCTGGAAGTGGTCGATGTAGCCGTCGGGCTCGTCGTAGTTGCCGTCGTTGTCGAAGTCGTAGCGGTCCCAGACGTCGAACTGGGCCAGGTACGCGTTGATCTGGTCCGTGCTCATCGACTGCAGCGCGTTCTGATACCAGGCGTTGCCGGTGTCGGAGATGAACGCCCAGGAGCCGCCGTTGTCCTCGATGGCGTTGTCGCCGTAGTAGGACTCGTTGTAGGGCACCTGCACCCAGTCGCTGACGGCGTTGGTGACCGAGTACCGCCCGGACGACAGCGCCTCGTAGTAGCTCTTCATCGACTCGCCCGAGCCGTTGAACAGCTGGTCGTAGTAGGCGGGGTTGTAGTCGGCGGCCCAGGTGGTCGAGTTGTCCACCGACCGGTCCGGCTGGGGAATCTGGTTGTGCAGCGGACCCGGCTGGGTGCCGTACTTGCCCAGGCTCTGCGTGCCGAACTCGGACAGGATGGTGAAGATCTTGTCGGTCTTCTCGAAGGCGACCTCGACGACGTTGTCGGTCGAGGCGTCGAGCGTGACGTTGCCCTTCGCGTCCACGTGGGCCTGGCCACGCGCCACCTTCTCGAGCGCCGCCTTGCGCTTGCCGATCCACTGATCCGTACGCGGACCGGGGCGGTTGTCCGGTCGCTGTGCAGCCGTGTCGGCCGGAGCCGTGGCCGCGGCGGCGGTCAGTGCCGGCGCCGCGCCGGCCGGCCACTGCAGCGCCGCCAAGACCACCGCAACGCCGACGGCACCGGCGACGGCGGGGATGGTGAGCTTCCTCATCGTTGGTCGCCTCCCAGGAGCGGAGAATGGCAGGGCGACGATGCCCCACCACCTGCGGAGTCTCACAGAGACCGCCGAGTCATCACTCCGCCGCCTGGGCAGTCCTTACACGCACGGCTGACAACGATCGGTTCCGCTTGTCAGCCGTTACCTCCGCCTGTCGTACGCGGCCGGTTTCGGGCCGGGCCGGGCCGGGTAGCTGCACCCGGACCACCGACTTGGGAGGTCCCGATGCGACCTGACTCGATCCCACCCGACGACGCTCCGTTCAAGGAGCAGACTCCGGCGGAGTTCGCCGAGGAAGAGGAGCGGCCCTTCGAGCGCAAGCTCCGCGAGGAACACGAACGCGAGCAGCGCGAAGGCCATGGGGAGCCCCCGGAGCCCCCGGACTAAGCGGGCCCCAGGGGCAGTCTGTTCAATTCGGTTTGGCTCGGTCAGTTCGGCGCCCGTCAGTTCGGTGCGGTCGGCAGGCGGAGGATGCACCGGCCGAGGTCGAAGGTGAGCAGCGAGGCCGTGGCCGAGGTGGTGGTCCATGAGCTGTCGGTCGAACTGATGACCAGACCCACCTGGTGCCCGGCCTTGATGACCTGGTCGGTGGCGGCCAGCCGCAGCGTGACGGTCTGCCAGGTCAACGCCGGCATGCCGGTCGGGCTCGACAGCGAACCGCGGTGGGCCAGGTCGAGCCAGCCCCGGCTGAGCACGGAGACGCCGGTGTTGACCACGTTCTTGGTGACCTTCT
>JABFYB010000651.1 GCA_013361475.1 Hamadaea sp. | reverse complement strand
CCCGGGAGAATCGCGACCGTTCGGCATCATCTTCGTCAACGTCGAGTCGGTGCTGGAAATCAACCGGGCCCTTGGCCGCGAGCTCTATGAGAAGGTCATCGGCGTGGCCTCCCGCCGGCTCGTCGACGCCTACGGCGAGGACCGGGCCGCACTGCTGTCCAGCGAAGGCGTCGTCATCCTCGTGCCCGACCTGACCGAACCCGACGCCATCGCCGACGCCGAGGCCGCAGTCGCGCTGCTCGAACCGCATGTCGAAGTCGATAACATCCCCTTCGCGCTCGACCCGGCGGGCGGGGTGGCGCTTTCCCCTATGCACGGCCGCGAGCTGCGCACCCTGCTGATGAAGGCTGAGCTGGCCGCACATGAAGCCCGGGCCAGCCAACGCCGCGCAGTCCTCTATGTCCGCGAAGCGGCCGAACAGGCGGAACGGCGAATCACACTTCTGCGGGAGCTGCGGACCGTGCTGGACGACCCCACCCGCCGTCGGGAGATCACCGTCCTGTACCAGCCCCAGATCGACATCGACACCGACCGCCTGGTTGCCGTGGAAGCCCTGGTGCGATGGACCCACCCGCACTGGGGGCCGATACGCACCGACGAACTGATCGAAGCCATCGAGGCCAGCGAAGTCATGCACATGTTGACCAAGCATGTGCTCGAAACCGCTGCGGTACAAGTACGGCGATGGAACGACCAGGGCGAGCCGATACGGGTATCGGTGAACGTCAGCGCCCAGGACCTTCACGAACCACATTTCCTCGACGAACTCGCCGACCTGGTCCACCGGCACGGCATCGCACCCCGGCAGCTCATCGTCGAACTCACCGAACGCATGCTGATCTCCGACCTGCCGCGTGTCACCAGCGTCGCCCACGCCCTCGCCCGCCAAGGCACCGGGCTTTCCCTCGACGACTTCGGCACCGGCTACGCCTCCTTGCAACAACTGCGCCTGCTGCCGCTCACGGAGGTCAAGGTCGACAGCTCCTACATCAAAGGCATGGTGGACAACCCGGCCGACAAAGCGATCGTCACCAGCGTGCATCAACTCACCCGCGCGCTGGACGTCGACGTGGTAGCCGAGGGTGTCGAAGACCAGCGCACCGCCGACGCCCTCGCCACCCTCCCCGGCACCATCGCCCAAGGCTGGCACTACGGCCGCCCGATGACCGCCGAAGACCTCCACGACTGGCGCCGGCGCCGGCGCGCCGACAACGCCAGACAACGCCTGGCGTGAGCCAAACGCCCCCGCGCAACGCGGTCAGTCCGGCGACAAGTGCGGCTCCGCGAGCGTGGATCTCGCGACCATGCCTCGTCGGAGGCTTCAGCTGCTTTCCGGGCCTATGCATCATGTAGTGCCCGGCATGGCAGACCAGCAACGCAGGCCACAGGAGTGAGCAGGTATCCCTGTGAGGGCTGGATCTCGGCGTCTTCAAGCGAAGGGGGTTGCTGGCACGCTGGGAACCGTTTCGGCTGGCCAGCGGCGGGTAGCCGCACAGGCGAGCCGGAATCAATGCTGTCGACCAGGAGGTGCTCATCATGCCGGCAATTCAGCTCATGAGCCCAGCTTTCCAGGATGAGGAGCAGTTGCCGAACAGGTTTTCCCGAAGGGGTGGCAACCTGTCGCCGCCACTGGAATGGACCGGAGTCCCGCAGGACACCGAAGAGCTTCTGCTGCTCTGCGAGGACGCCGACGCCGACGAATTCGTGCACTTGCTGGTCACCGGAATCCCACCGTCGGTCTCACACGTCGCCGAGGGCCAATTGCCGCCCGGCGGCCGAGTCTGGTCCAACGGCTTCGGCGACACCGGGTGGTCGGGCCCACAACCGCCCGGCGGCGACTCGCCGCACCGCTACGTGTTCCGGCTCTACGCCCTCAGCGAGCCACCGAACCTGCCGCAGGCGCCCAGCGGCGGTGACGTCCGCCGTGCCGTTGAAGGCCACGAAATCGCGGCACAAACCCTGACCGGGCTGTACGCCGACTGAAGGTCGCCGTCCATGTCCGGCCGGCTGGAGACCGCGGCTGGCGGCATGTGTGAAGCTTCGGCCCGACAGAGCTCCCAAGCAGCCGACGTGCCGCTTGCGGTCAGGTCGGCGGGCCAGGGTTATGACCGCAGGCGATGGGTACGGCCCCTGATGCCAATCCGTGCCCAGAACCCGTGCCATCCCGTCGGTCGCGGCTAACGAAAGCACTTGATGACCATGCGCAAATGCGAAGTCTGCGGAAACGAGTACTGGGGTGTCTTCGAAGTACGGACCGCCGGCGGAGGGGTGCACCTCTTCGACTCGTTCGAGTGCGCGATCACGAAGCTCGCACCGGTGTGCGAGCACTGCGG
>JABFYB010000485.1 GCA_013361475.1 Hamadaea sp. | reverse complement strand
CGCCTTCACCGAAGCCGAGCCGGTATGCGACGCCGACGAGGCCGTGGCGGTTGCGGAACGGATCGGCTATCCCGTCGTGCTGAAGGCACTCGGCCGGGCGCACAAGTCCGACGACGGCGGGGTCGTCCTCGGACTGCGAACCGCGGCCGAGGTGGCCGCCGCGTTCGGCCGGCTTCCCGCCAGTCCCGCGTACGCCGTCGAGCGGCAACATGACCTCGCCGAGGGCGTCGAGGTGCTGGTCGGCGCCCGAGTCGACCCGTGCTTCGGCCCGGTCGTGGTGGTCGGCGCGGGCGGTCTGCTCGCCGAGGTGCTCGGGGACTCCGCCGTCGCGTTGGCCCCGGTCGATTCCGGCGGTGCCGGTGAGCTTCTGCGCGACCTGCGATTGTTCCCGCTCCTCGCGGGCCATCGCGGCCGGCCGGCCGTCGACCTGACCGGGTTGACCAGAGTGATCGAGGCCGTTTCTCAGGCGATCTGCCGGACGGCCGGACTCGCCGCTGTGGAACTCAATCCGGTACTCGTCACCCCGTCCGGGGCTGTGGCATTGGACTGTCATGGAGAAAATGTTTCATGACTCATACCCTGAGCCAGCCCGGCTCGGCTCGGCTGACCGGTGGCGAAACGCTGGTCGCGAGCTTGGCCGCCCACAAAGTGGACACGGTCTTCGGCATCCCCGGCACCCATAACCTGGAGATCTACCGCCATCTGGCGGCGGCGAAGATCCGTCACGTCACCACGCGGCACGAGCAGGGCGCCGGATACGCCGCCGACGGGTACGCCCGGACCTCGGGCCGGCCCGGGGTCGCCCTGGTCACCACCGGCCCGGCGCTGCTCAACATCACGGCGGCGCTGGCGCAGGCGTACTCGGACTCGGTGCCCGTGCTGGCCGTCTCGCCCGGGATGCCGTTACGCCATCCGCAACGTGGCACCGGACTGCTGCACGAGATGCGGGATCAGCGGGCCGCGCTGGCCAACATCGTGCGCTATTCGCATCGTGTGAGCAGCCACGCCGAACTGACCGAGGCGGTCGCCCAGATCTTCGCCGACTTCGCCGCCGAACGGCCCCGGCCGGTGCACCTGGAGATCCCGCTCGACCTGCTCGCCGAGAGCGCCGAGGTGAACATCGCCGCGCCGTTGCGGATCGCCCGCCGCCGCGCCGACGAGGCGCAGATCATCCGGGCGGCGACCCTGCTGAACGGGGCTCAGCGGCCGGGCATCCTGGCCGGCGGCGGGGCGCGGGGTGCGGCCGCCCAGGTGATCGCGATCGCCGAGTTGCTCCACTGTGGAGTGCTCACGACCGCCAACGGCAAAGGCGTCATCCCGGAGAACCATCCGCTCAGCCTGGGCGCCGCCGCGCACCTGCCGACCGCCGGTGAATGGCTGGCCGATCGGGATGTGCTGCTCGCGATCGGCACCGAGATGGCGCCCAGCGACTTCTGGTACGAGCCACCGACCCCGCGTGGTGAGGTCATCCGCATCGACCTCGACCCGACCCAACTGCTCATCAACGCCCGGCCCGCCCTGCCGATCTGCGGCGACGCCACGGCCGCGCTCGAGGAGCTGCTGCCGCTGCTGAAAGCCGCCGACGGGATCGCCGAGCAGAGCGCTGCCTCCGGCGTACAAGCGAAGATTCGAGCGGAAGCCCGCGCGGAGGGCGCCCGCTGGACGGCCTGGATGGACGCGCTGGCCGGGGCCCTGCCCAAGCGCGCGCTGGTCCTCGCGGACAACGCGATGGCGGGGTATTACGGCGCGCTGGGCAACCTTCCGGTGCACGAGCCCGGCGCGTTCGGCTTCCCCACCGGCTTCGGCACCCTGGGCTACGCGCTGCCGGCGGCGATCGGCGCGAAAGTGGCGCGCCCGCGACGGCCGGTCGTGGCGTTGTGCGGCGACGGCGGCCTGATGTTCAGCTGCCAGGAGATCGCCACCGCGGCGGCCGAAGGCGTCGCCCTGCCGATCGTCGTCTTCGTCAACGGCGGCTACGGCGAGATCCGGGCCGAGATGCGCGCGGCGTCGATCGATCCGATCGGCGTCGACCTGCCGGTGCCCGACCTGATCGCGCTCGCGACCGCGCTCGGCGGGGCCGGCTTCGCCGTCCGCACCCCGGACGAGCTGCGCAGCCTGGTCAAGGCGAGCCTGGAACACCCCGGGCCGACCCTGCTCGTGGTGGAGGAAGAGGTCCCCTAGTGTCCTATCTGGAAGTCACCTGGACCGACGAGGTCACCGGCTGCCGCGGCTACCTGGTCGTGGACGCGCTGCGGCAAGGCGTGTCCAGCGGCGGCCTGCGCATGCGCGCGGGCTGCACCCTCGACGAGGTGCGCGACCTGGCCCGGGGGATGACCCT
>JABFYB010000398.1 GCA_013361475.1 Hamadaea sp. | reverse complement strand
GTCGAGAGCTCAGGCCGGCGGCTGGAACTTCGGCTCCCAGCCGAGCAGCCGCCGCGCCTTGTCGATGCTCCAGCGCCGGGCGGAGGTGTCGCCCGAGATGAGGAAGGTCTCGCAGCCGACGCGATAATCCATTGCAGACAGTACGGCGGTCGCTAGGTCGCTGGCGGCGGTGGGTTCCACGAGGACGCCGTCGCCGGTGTGGTGCAGGACCGGCTCGCCCCATCGGGTCCAGGCCGGCCAGTCGGTGTCGGCGGTGGGCCAGGTGAGCCGGAGGATGGTGACCGTCATGCCCCACTCGCGGACGGCGGCGTGGCATACCTGTTCGCCGAGGTGCTTGGTCAGCCCGTAGAGGTCGGTCGCGTCCGGCGGCTCCTCGCCGGTCAGCGTACGGTCGAGCAGGTCGCGATAGACCGACAGGCTGCTGATGTGGACGGCGTGCGGCACCCCGTTCTCGTGGGCCGCCAGCAACGCGAGGTGCACCGACTTCACGTTCACGTCGTACGCCGCGGCCGAGCCGACGGCCGGATCGAGATCGTCGGCGCCCATGGCACAGTGGATCAGGACGTCGACGCCCTTCAGCGCGCTCCGTAAGGCGGTCAGATCGGTCGCGTCGCCGACGATGTGCTCGGCGTGCGCCCGGGGCGGCTTACGGTCGAAGACGACGACGTCGTGGTGGCGGGCCAGAAACGGCAGCAGGAGCGCGCCGACGTAGCCCGAGCCCCCGATCAGGAGTATGCGCATCAGTCGATGATGGCACCAACGCGCGCGGGAACGGAGATGATCGAAGCGTGAGCACTTCCCGCCCCAGCTGGCCGCCGACGGTGGAGCCGATGCTGGCCACCGCCGGGCCCATTCCGCAGGGGCCCGGCTGGGCGTTCGAGTTCAAATGGGACGGCATCCGGGCGGTCGCCTCCACCAGCTCGGCGGGCGAACTCCGCCTGATCAGCCGCAACAATCTGGATCTGACGAGCAGCTATCCGGAGCTGGCCGAGCTGGGGGCGTACCGGTCGATCACGTTCGACGGGGAGATCGTCGCGCTCGACCCGGCGACCGGTGCGCCGTCGTTCGCCTTGCTGCAACGGCGGATGCACGTCGGCCGCCCGTCGGCGGCCCTCGTCGCGGCGGTTCCGGTGCGCTACTTCGCGTTCGATCTGCTCTATCGGCGTACGGCGCTGATCTCGAAGCCGTGGGCGCAACGGCGTGAGGCTCTCGACGGCCTCGGCCTGGCGGGCAGTGCCCTGGCGGTCCCGCCGTACTTCACCGGCGACGGCGAGGACGTGCAGGCGGCGGCGAAGCAGCAACGGCTGGAGGGCGTGGTCGCCAAGCGGATCGACGGGCTCTACGAACCCGGCCGCCGCTCGCGGGGCTGGATCAAGACGCCGTTGTTCGACACCGCGGAGGCCGTCGTCTGCGGCTACACCGCGGGGGAGGGGCGCCGGGCGGGCAGCCTCGGCGCGTTGCTGCTCGGCGCGTACGACGGCGAGGGCCGCCTGCGGTTCATCGGGCACGTCGGCACCGGCTTCAGCGACAAGGTCCTCGATCAGCTCATGGCCCTGCTCAAACCGCTGGTCCGCGACAAGTCGCCCTACGACGAGGAGGTTCCCCGCATGTACGCGAAGAAGGCGCGCTGGGTCGAGCCGAGTCTCGTCGGGGAGATCGTGTATCGCAACGTGACCCCCGACGGGCGGCTACGGCATCCGTCCTGGCGGGGGCTGCGGCCCGAACGCCGGCCGGGCGAGGTACGCATCACCTGGTGAGCGCCTGGTGTGCGCCGCGCCGGACGATACGGAAAACGGCTTGCCCGGCGGCGGCGACCGGAGTTTCCTCATCCGGGTGCGACTGGACCCGATCGACATCGTCCCCTACGACCCGGAGTGGCCGACGGCGTACGCCCACCAGCGTGACCGGGTGACGACGGCGCTCGGCGACTGGCTGACCGGTCCCGTCGAGCACATCGGCAGCACCTCGGTGCCCGGCCTGCCCGCCAAGCCGATCATCGACATGCTGGCCCGGGTGCCGAAGTGGGATCCCGCGCTGACCTGGCCCCTCGCTGAGGCGCTGGCCGGTGTCGGCTGGGTGCACGCCCCGGAGCCCGCCGACGACGCCCAGCGGAAATGGTCGTTCTGCTTTCCCGACGCCGTCTGGCGTACGCATCACCTGCACGTGGTGGGGGAGGACTGGGACTGGCGACCGCTGCTGGCGTTCCGGGATCACCTCCGCACGCATCCGGACGACGCCGCCGAGTACGCCCGGATCAAGACCGAGCTGGCCGCGGTGGACCGGCACGACCGGCCGGCGTACCGGGCGGGCAAAGCGCCGTTCATCGAGTCGATCCTGGCCCG
>JABFYB010000510.1 GCA_013361475.1 Hamadaea sp. | reverse complement strand
CCTGTCCGCCCGGGGTCACCGGACCGCAGGACTTCTGGGGCCGGACGCTGTTCGCCTGACCGGCTCGCGTCGGCACCGGCCGCTCGGTTCCCCCGCGCTGGATCAGCGTTCTCGGTCGAATCTTGCCCCAAGATTCGACCCGGATCCCTGATCCAGCGCCGAAAACCGGCTAGCCGCCGACTCGGGGAGCGGGCGGCCGCACCGAAGGCGCACCCGTAGGGTACGCCGTCGGCCACGGGGCCGGTGCCGTCCACGGTTGCTGCACGACCGCAGTGAGCTGGGGGAACAGTTCGGGCCACAGGGTCGCGTGGGCGGCTCGGGCGGCCGAGAGCCGCGCAGCGGTCCGGCGATGCCGTTCACCTAGCACCGCGGCCAGGTACGCCCAGCCTGGCGTGTTCGGCGGGGGCGGCGGGTTCGTCTTGGCGAGCACTTCGCCGGCCAGGCGCATGCCGAGCTTGGTCCGGAACGGTTCGCGCAGTTCCCGGCTGCGGGCCAGGAAGTGGCGCACCGAAAGAGCCAGCTCGTCGTCGAGCCCGGTCAGGTCCAGGGTGGCGGCCCAGGCGGCCAGCGGCGGGGGCGTGACGGGGATCCAGCCCCAGGTCGCCGGGGATCGTTCGTGGATGACGAGGGTCCCGGCGGCCAGGTCGCCCAGGCGTTTGCTCTGCGGGTTCGTCGCCATCGTGATGAGGCTGGCGGCCCAGGTCACCAGCGGCATCAGCAGGCCGGGCCATTCGACCGCCGCGCCGATCAGCGCTCGGACGACCGCGTGCCGGAATCTGATCGGCCCGCCGTCGTCGCGGACGACGCGGAGTCCCATCACGAGCTTGCCGGGCGTCCGGCCCTGCGTCAGCGTCTCCCACACGGCCTGATGCCCGACGAAGACGGTGACGACGATCAGCACCCAAGCGGTGCCGCCCAGCGCCGGGTCGCCCAGCCCGGACGCGGACAGGGCGATCAGCGCCACGAACGACAGCACGACGAACGTCGCGAACTGCGAGATCATGTCGATGAGCAGGGCCAGCACACGCGATCCGGCGCGCGCCACCCGGATGTCCAGGTGCACCGCCTCGCCGCTGACCAAGCCGTCCGTGGGCGGCTCGGCGATCGCCGTGGTCATCCGTCTCCCCATGTCGTACGCAGACCAACCGCGAGGGTCTGCCGAGCGAGCAGCCGCAGTCTACGCTGTGCCTGCCAAACTCGGGGAGGACAAGTGGATCTTGACGCGTTCGTCGCGGAGCACGCGGCCGAGTGGCGGCGACTGGAGGTGCTCAGCCGGCGGCGTCGGCTGTCCGCCCGGGAAGCCGACGAGCTCGTGGTGCTCTACCAGCGCGCCGCCACCCATCTGTCGGTCGTTCGCAGCAGACTGCCCGATCCCTCGCTCGTCGCCCGGCTCTCCCGGCTGGTGCTCGCCGCGCGGGCGGCGGTGACCGGGGGCTCGGCGTTCTCCTGGCGTTCGGTCGGCCGGTTCTTCACCCACGGCTTCCCGTTGGTCGTCTACCGGTCCCGCCGCTGGTGGATCAGCGTCGCGCTGATCTTCGTCGCGGTGGCCGGGTTCTTCGGTTTCTGGTTCGGCACCCATCCCGAGGCGTTGGCCGTCCTCATGTCCGACGACACCGCCCAGGCGGTCGTGGACGACGAGTTCGAGAACTACTACAGCACTTACGCCGCACCGAACTTCGCGGCCCAGGTCTGGTCCAACAACGCCTGGGTCGGCGCGCAGTCGTTCGCCGGGGGCATCCTGTTGCTGCCGGCGGCGTACGTGCTCTTCCAGAACGCGCTGAATCTGGGGCTGATGGGCGGCCTCATGGTCAGCCGCGGCCGAGGCGACCTCTTCTTCGGGCTCATCGCACCGCACGGCCTTCTGGAGATGACCGCCATCTTCGTCGCGGCCGGACTCGGCCTGCGCATCGGCTGGTCCGCGATCGCGCCCGGGCCGGAGCTGAGCCGGGGCGCCGCGGTCGCCCAAGCCGCCCGAACGGGCATGGTCGGCGTCCTGGGGCTGGTGGCCGTGTTCGCCGTCGCCGCGTCGCTCGAAGCCTTCGTCACGCCGTCGCCGCTGCCGCTGATCGTCAAGGACGCGATCGGCGTCGTGGTGCTGCTCGGCTTCTTCGCGTACGTCACGATCCGGGGCCGGGCGGCCGAGGCGGAGTCCTTCGACGCCGACGTCGACACCGGTAGCTAGGTCAGAGCTTGCCGGTCGCCTTCAGCTCCAGGTACGCGTCGGTGACCCGGGACGGGAAGACGTCCGCCGCGGCGTCGAGGACGCGTACGCCGTGCCGGGTGAGCGAGCGGACGACGCGGTCGCGGTCCTCCTTCGCCCGGAGTCCGGCGACGCGACGGTAGACGGAGGTGGCGTCGGCCGGGGCCGTGGCGACCAGTTCGCTGATGATCGGGTCGTGGAGCGCGGCGACCAGCACGGTGTGCCGGGCGGCCAGCCGGGGCAGCACCGGCAGCAGGCCCTCGCCGAGCGCACCCGGTTCCAGCGCCGTGAACAGCACGATCAGGCTGCGTTTGCGTTCGGTCCGCAGCACCTCGCTGATGACCAGTTCGAAGTCCGTCTCGGCGGTCGCCGGGTGCAGTGGCGCCAGCGCGTCGACCAACCGGGGCAGCAGCGTACGCCCGGTCGACCGGGTCACCTGGGCGCGTACGCGTTCGTCGGCGGCGATGAGGTCCACCTGGTCGCCGGCGTGCTGGGCGACGGTGGCGAGCAGCAACGCCGCCTCGATCGCGTGCTCGATCCGGGGCTCGTCGCCGATGCGGACCGCGCTGGTACGCCCGGTGTCCAGGACGCAGACCACTCGGCGGGATCGTTCCGGCCGCCATGTACGCACCACCAGGTCGCTGCGCCGGGCGGTCGCGCGCCAGTCGATCGACCGGACGTCGTCGCCGACGACGTACTCGCGTAGGGCGTCGAACTCCGTGCCCTGGCCGCGCCCGCGAACGGCGGTCGCCCCGTCGAGCGTACGCAGTTTGGCCAGCTTCTCCGGCAGGTGTTTGCGGGACTCGAACCGGGGCAGGACGCGTACCGTCCAAGGTGGAGTCATCGCGTCCGCCCGCGCGTGGCGTACCTGTCGGAAGGCGAAGCCCAAGGGCCCGTAGGCGCGCAGTGTCACGCGGACCGCCGGGCGGTCACCGCGGCGTGTAGGCGTGACCGCGGTCGTGACCGCCGCGGTGGCCTGGCCGGTCAGCTCGACCCGATGCGAGTAGGGCGTGGCGCCCGCCGACGGGGTCCACGCGTCCCGGACGTCGAGCCGGTACGTGTCACCGGTCGGGTTGTGCAGGAGGAGCTGGACTTCGCCGGTCTCGCCGAGGCGCAAGACGGTCGTGCCCGCCCGGCTGAGCCGGATCGCGCCGGGATCGGCGGTGAGCAGCAGGTCCAGCAGGCACACGCCGGCCACCACGACGAGGACGCCGAGCAGGGCGAGCCAGGGCCAGGGCCAGATCCACACAGTGGCCAGTCCCAGCCCGAACAACAGCGCGGGCCGCCAGGTGATCATCGCGGCGTCGGCACTCCGGCGAGGACGGTGTCGAGCACCGCGTCCGGGGTGACGCCCTCCAGCTCGGCCTCGGGCCGCAACCGGAGCCGGTGCCGCAGCGTCGGCCGGGCCATGATCTTGACGTCGTCGGGGGTGACGTGGTCCCGGCCGGAGAGCCAGGCCCAGGCCTTGGCCGTGTTCAGCAGACTCGTCGCACCACGCGGCGACGCGCCCAGCTCGACGCTCGGCGTCACGCGCGTGGCCCGGCACAGGTCGACGAGGTACGCCAGGACGCCGTCGGCCACGGTCACCTTGCGCACCGCGTCCCGCGCGCCGGCCAGGTCGGCCGCGCCCGCCACGGCGGTGAGCCCGGCGCCGCCGAGGTCGCGGGGATCGAAGCCGAGGTGGTGATTGCGGACGACGCCCAGCTCCTCCTCACGCGTGGGCAGCGGCACGGTCAGCTTGAGCAGGAACCGGTCGAGCTGCGCCTCCGGCAGGGGATAGGTGCCCTCGTGCTCGATCGGGTTCTGGGTCGCCGCGACCAGGAAGGGGTCGGGCAGCTTCCGAGCGAGGCCGTCGACGGAGACCTGCCGTTCCTCCATGACCTCCATCATGGCGGCCTGCGTCTTGGGCGGCGTCCGGTTGATCTCGTCGGCGAGCAGCAGGTTGGTGAAGACCGGGCCCTCGCGGAACTGGAAGTTCGCGCCCCGCGGGTCGTAGATCAGCGAGCCGGTGACATCGCCGGGCATCAGGTCGGGGGTGAACTGCACCCGCTTGAAGTCCAGCGACAACGCCGCCGCGAACGACCGCACCAGCAGCGTCTTGGCCACTCCGGGCGGGCCTTCCAGCAGCACGTGCCCACCGCAGAGCAGCGCGATCGCCAGACCCGCGACGGTGCCGTCCTGCCCGACGACGGCCTTGCCGACCTCGCCGCGCAGCCTCGCGAAGGCGGCTCGGGCCGCGTCGACGCCCACCGGGGCGGTGGCCGGTTCGGCGGTGTTCAGCTCAACCACGGTTCTCTCCTCGGGGTGGTGCGGTCACCAGGGCCAGCAGGGCGTCGAGCCGGGCGGCCAGCGCCACCAGCTCGGCGTCCTTCTTGGGCAGGTCGTCGGACAGGACGGCCAGGTAGTCGGCGGGATCGCCACCGTGGCGGGCGGCGATGGCGGCGGCCAGTTCCTCGGCCTCCGCGGTCGGCGGCAGGCCGACGGCGACCGCGATCTGCGGCCCGACGGTACGCCGGAGGGTCTGTACGCCGCTCAGCATCGCGCCGGCCCGTTGATAGAGCCGGGCCCGGCCGAGCACCGTCTCGGCGCCACGTACGCGGAACGGCAGCGGCTCCGGGACGGGCGGGCCGAGGCGTCGGGCGGCCGCCACCGCGAGCAGCACGACGAGGACGGCCAAGCCGGCCAGGGTTGCCCAGAACCACGGTGGCAGGGCGTCGAACAGGGTCGGCGGATCGGGTTGAGACGCACTGCCTTCCGGCTGACCGGACGGCTCGCCGGAGCTCTCGCCGGTCCCTCCCGATCCGGTTCCCGACCCTGAGCCTGAGCCCTGGCCGTCGCCGGATCCCTCGCCCTCGCCGGACCCGTCGCCGCCCGGGGCCAGCGACGGCGGTACGCCGTCCGAGCCGGGCGTGGCGTTCGGGTCGACCTTTGGGCCGGGCTCGGTCTCGTGCACGTCGAGCCAGACGAGGCGCGGCTGCTGGCTGAGCAGACCAAGGGCGAAGCCGAGATTGTCGTGCTCGGTGAGGCGGTCGTTCCGGAACGGGTCGGCCGAGCCCACCGCGATCACCTCGGCGAGCTGCCAGCGAACCTGCAGCACACCCTGCTCGTAGCAGGAGCGCCCCTCGTCATACGGGGCGTACGCCGAGTGCCGGACGGCGGCCGGTCCGGCCTGCTGCAGACCGGTGATCGGACAGCTTCCGGGCGGCACGGCGACGGTCGCCCAGCGGCGGTCGACCTGTTCGAGCGGCGCGCCGGAGCGGGTCAGCACTCCATTGTCCGGCTCCACCAGGACGACTCGGGTCGACGGCGGCATCGATCGCAGCATCCGCAGATAGTCGCGGTGCATCAACGCGGGCACCGGAATCAGCAGGGTCGCGTTCCCCTGGTACGCCGACAGGAGCGCGTCCGACGTGCGGGTCTGCCGCTCCACGCGTACGCCGCGCTCGACGAGCCGGTCGGCGAGGGTGGCCGAGCCGAGCGCGGCCGAACTGATCGGGGACAGGAAATCCGGGTCGTCGGCGTCCGGTTCGTTGAGCGCGTGGAAGACCAGGGTCGCCACGATCAACGCCAGGACGACGCCGAACGGGACGGCGATCCGGTGCCAGCGACGCTTCCGCTTGGTCACCGGCTTCGCCGCTGCCGGAACCGGCTTCTCGAGAACGGTCATCGCGGCGCCACCAGAGTCTGGTGCACTTCGTCGGCCAGCGTCCGCATGCGTTCGTCGTGCGCGGAGGTGGCCGGGCGTTCGGCGTACCAGACCTCGCTGAACAGCGTGGTCGCCGATCGCAGCGACCCGTCGACCTGCGGCCGGGCCGATCCGGCCGCCCGAGCCAGTTCCGTCACCGTCCACCCCGGACGGTTGTCGATCACGCCGTGCTGCACGAGGTCGCGGACGGCCGATCGGTACCGCTCGCGCAGCGCCTCGGCGTACCGGCCCTCGGCGGCGAGCCGGTCGGCCAGCGTCTGGTAGACGGCGGGCGGCACCTCTGGCAGCTCCTCCTCGGACGCGATCAGCTCCTCGATCTGCTGCTCGACGTTGACGGTCTTCGTCTTGCGCTTGCGCCGCCACGGCCAGCGGAACTTGGGGCGTCGCCAACGCCAGCGCCACTTCGGCCGGCGCAGCCGCCAGCGCCGCTTCTCGCCTCGACGCCGCCGCGGCAGCCAGGCCGGGTAGAAGTACCAGAGCAGCGCGACCACGGTCGCCGTGGCCAGCAGGATCAGCAGGATCAGCGGCAGCGACAGCAGGTCGCTCAGCAGGGCGACGAACTCCGTCCAGCTCCGGCTCACCGGGCCACCACCAGGTGCTGAGGCGTCAGCGCGTCCGGCACCCGGGTCAGCGCGATGTCCAGGCCCTCGGTCCGGATCCGCGTCTCCAGGTGCAGGACCGCGTCCAGACTCGCGAGGTTCGCGTACGCGACGGTGTTGACGAGCGCGAAGCAGGCCGCGGTGGCCCACAGCCCGTCGGCCCCGACGAGGCCGAGCGCGCTCGCTGCGCCGAACCCGAACCCGAGGCGCAGCAACAGCCAGGCGAAGTACCCCAGCAGACGGACCGCGGCCGCGCGGGCGCCCACTCGCAGGACCATCCTGACGCCCCGGCCTACGGCCCGCAGTGGTCCGACTCCGTCGATCACGAGCGCCGCGACGGCCAGTCCGAACAAGGGGTACGCCGGAAGCCATCCCAGGGGCAGCAGAGTGAGAGCGCAGGTCACCACGAAGGTCAGGAGCACGAGGAACGCGGCGGAGCCGATGCGGCGCAACCGGAGCAGGTCCCGGGCCCGGACCGGGACGCCGGCGGCGGCCGCCGCGACCGCCCGAGCCGCCGGTACGCCGAGGAACGCGATGACGGCCGCCTCCATGCCGGTGCCGAGGGCGACCCCGAGCCAGGCCGGGCCGACGATGTCGCCGATCCACGGGAAGGTCGAGCCGTCGAAGAAGGCCACCCGGATCCACACCATCGCCAGCTGCTCCAGAACGGCCAGCGCGAAGGCGACCGGCAGCAGCGCCCGGCCGGCGCCGCGGGTCACCTCCATGGCGGCGTCCAGAAGCTCGCCCACGGTCAAGGGGCGAAGAGGCAGGGAGGGGGAGCGCACGGCGGACATCGTGGCACGATGGCGCCAGTCGTGGGGGTCCGCGCTCCGTTTCTGGGTGAAATGCCGGAAATATCGATCGGCCGATGCGGAAGATCCGCCCGGCGGCTGCGGGATTGGCACGCCAGGGTGCAATATTGGACGCCATGAGACCCCGGGTCCTGGTAGTCGACGACGATCCCGCGCTCGCCGAGATGCTCGGCATCGTGTTGCGCAGCGAGGGATTCCTGCCCGCCTTCGTAGCCGACGGCGAGCGGGCGCTTGCCGCCTTCCGCGAGGCCAGGCCCGACATCGTGCTGTTGGACCTGATGCTGCCGGGCATGAGCGGCATCGACGTGTGCCGCGCGATCCGGGCCGAATCGGGGATCCCGATCGTGATGCTGACCGCCAAGAGCGACACCGTCGACGTGGTGCTCGGCCTCGAATCCGGCGCCGACGACTACGTCGTCAAGCCGTTCAAGCCGAAGGAGCTGGTCGCGCGGGTGCGGGCGCGGCTGCGCCGGGGCGAGGACTCGGCGCCCGAACTGCTCACCATCGGGCCGCCCGGGAACCAGATCACCATCGACGTCCCGGCGCACACCGTCACCCGGGACGGCGAAGAGGTCAAGCTGACTCCACTGGAGTTCGACCTGCTGGTGGCGCTCGCCCGGAAGCCGCGGCAGGTCTTCACCCGAGAGGTGCTGCTGGAGCAGGTCTGGGGTTACCGGCACGCCGCCGACACCCGCCTGGTCAACGTGCATGTGCAGCGGCTGCGGGCCAAGATCGAGCCCGATCCGGAGCGACCGGAGATCATCCTCACCGTCCGCGGTGTGGGATACAAGGCCGGAACGAGCTGAAAGTCCGGTTCCACCCCTTGATCGCGCCAGCTACGCGAAGATTCACCCAAATGTCCAGGTGGCTCGGCGCGGAAACGGAACTAGGCTGGGTGCCCCATGGACAACCCCTCGACCGTGACCGAGTCCAGCCCGGCCCAGCAGGTGCGCCGGGCCGTCGTCGTGGCCGTCAAACGGGCGCTGCGCGCGGCCGGGCCGGCCGGTCGGCGGACGGCGAGAGCACTGACGGCGGCCCATCGGGTTTGGCGCCGGTCGTTGCAGCTGCGGATGGGGTTGATCACCCTCGTCCTGTCCGGCTCGTTGGTGGCCGGATTCGGGCTGCTCGTCGCCGACCGCAACACCACGGCCCAGCTCGACGGCGTCCGGCAGGCCACCCGTGAGCAGCTGCGCCTCGGCGCCGAGTACGCCCGCGACCAGTTGTCCAACTACCCGTATCGGGGCACCGCGGCGGACCGGCAGATCACCGCGATCGTGAACCAGCTGAAGATCACGCCCGAGCAGGGTGGCGGCGTGGTCATCGCCCTGCTGGACGACACGGGCGAGGCCGCCAACGCCGTCTATCCGGACAAGGCCTCGGTCGGCACCGCGATCAGTCCCGGGCTGCGCCGCGAGGTGGCGGTCAACCACAAGGTCGCCAGTCAAATCGTCTCGGCCGACATCGGCCAGAACGGCACCCGCACCTACCTCGTCTACGGCACCCCGGTGCCGACCGGCTGGGGTTACCTGCAGCTCTACTACTTCCAGCCCATGGACAACGCCGAGAGCATCACCAGCGACTTCCGGACGTCGATGGCGTTGCTCGGCGTCCTGCTGGTGGCGTTGCTCGTCCTGGTCGTCATGCTGGTGACCCGGCTGGTCGTGAACCCCATCCGGATCGCGGCGCGGACCGCGCAGCGGCTGTCGGCCGGCCTGCTCGACCAGCGGATGGAAGTCCGCGGCGAGGACGACCTGGCCATGCTGGCGTCCTCGTTCAACCAGATGGCGGCCAGCCTTCAGCGCCAGATCGTGCGCCTGGAGGAGATGTCCCGGCTGCAGCGCCGGTTCACCTCCGACGTCTCCCACGAGCTGCGTACGCCGCTGACCACGGTGCGGATGGCCGCCGACCTGATCCACAGTGAACGCGACACCTTCGATCCCGCGGTCGCCCGCAGCGCCGAGCTGCTCCAGCACGAGCTCGACCGGTTCGAGAACCTGCTCAGCGACCTGCTGGAGATCAGCCGGTTCGACGCGGGGTTCGCCATGCTCGACGCCGAGCCGACCGACCTCGGCCCGATCGTGCGGCGAGTGGTCGACCGCCTGGAGTCGGTCGCCGAGCGGGCCGGAGTCGAGGTGGAGATCGTCGTGCCCGAGACGCCGGTCATCGCCGAAGTGGACCCGCGCCGGATCGAGCGGGTGCTCCGCAATCTGGTCGGCAACGCGGTCGAGCACGCCGAAGGCCAGCCGGTCCTGGTCACCCTCGGCATCGACGAGCAGGCCGCCGCCGTCACGGTGCGCGACCACGGCATCGGGCTCAAGCCCGGCGAGGAGAAGCTGGTCTTCAACCGCTTCTGGCGGGCCGACCCGTCCCGGGCCCGGCAGACCGGCGGCACCGGACTCGGCCTGTCGATCGCGCTGGAAGACGCCCGGCTGCACGGTGGCTGGCTGGAGGCCTGGGGGGAGCCCGGCAACGGCGCGCAGTTCCGGCTCACCGTGCCGGTCCGCGCGGGCGATCGCCTGACCTCGTCGCCGCTGCCGCTGATGCCCTCGGCCGATGCCGCCGTCGCCGAGCTGCTCGACGTCGTCACGCCGCAGCCGTCGTCCCCGGCGGAGCCGACCACCCCCGCTCACCCCGCCGGAGTCGCCTGATGGATCGCCGTACCCTGCTGCGCCTGGCCGGGCTGGGCGC
>JABFYB010000353.1 GCA_013361475.1 Hamadaea sp. | reverse complement strand
CTGCTGGTCATCCTCGACACCTGTTACGCCGGAGCCGGCGGCGGATCCCTGGCGGCGGGCGCCGTCGGTTTCGTCAACCGCTTGCGGCGTACCGCGAGCGGGCCGGCGGTCGCCGTGATCGTCGGCGCCCGGGACTATCAGCAGGCCGGGGTCGGCACGTTCACGCAGGCGCTCGCCCGCGCCGTCCGCGAGCGGGCGCTGGCCGGGAACGAGGTCCGCCACATCCCGCTGGACCCGCTCGTCACCCAGATCAACGCGGAGATGGCCGCGAGCGGGGGCGCGGTCGCCGATCAGGCCGCCCGGCTGCTGTTCGTCGGTGAGCGGGCCGCCGAGTTCTTCCCGAACCGGCGCTACGACGAGTGGTACTCCACAATCGACGTCCGAACCCGGGATCTGCGGCTGCAACGCGATGCCCGGCAACGCGACCGCGAGGCCGCCGGGCTGTCCGCCCAGGGCCTGGCGGACTTCGTCGAACGGGACGACCTGTGGCTGTTCACCGGGCGGCATGCGGCGCTGCGGCAGGCCACCGCCTGGCTCGCCGGAGCGGGACCGTCCACGATGGTGATCACCGGCGACCCCGGCTCGGGCAAATCCGCCCTGCTCGCCCGGCTCGACATGCTCGCCGATCCGGCCCGTAGCGCCCGGATACCCAACATCCACTCGCTGCCGCCGGACACCATCCCGACGCCGGGGTCGATCACCCGGTTCGTCCACGCCCGCGGGCTCACGCCCCTGGGTTTGCTCGCGGCGCTCGCCGAGGCTTGCGGCGTGGACGACGTCGCCGCCGTGGACACCGCCGGCGGCCTGGTCTCGTATCTGCGTGACCGGGACGAGGCGGTCACCGTCGTGATCGACGGGCTCGACGAGGCGGCCGGCGAACCGGGCGACACCCAGGCCGCCGGGCTCGCGCTCGTCGACACGGTCCTGGCCCCGCTGGTCAAGGCCGCGACGCGGGTCCCGCTGCGGTTGCTCATCGGCACGCGCAGCCATCTCATCGGCGCCCTCGGGGCACCGCTCGACGTGGTCCATCTCGATCGGCGGTACGCCGACCGCCCGAGCCTGCGACGTTATGTGCGTTCGTGCTTGACGGAGCTGGTCGAGTCCTCGCCGTACCGGGGGCTGCGCCCGGCGTACCTCGACGCCGTGGTGGACGCGATCGCCGAGGCGGCCGGCGACTCCTTCCTGGTCGCGTTGATCACCGCGCGCAGTCTGGCCCTGCGGGACGATCCGGTCGCCGATCCGTACGACGCGGGCTGGCGTACGTCGCTGCCCCGGGAGGCGGCCGAGGCGATGCGGCAGGACCTCGACGGACGCCTCGGTGCCGCCGCCGACCGGGCGCGGGACCTGCTGCTGCCGCTGGCGTACGCCCAGACCACCGGGCTGCCCTGGGAGGACGTCTGGCCGACGCTGGTGACCCGGCTGACCGGACGCAGGTGCGGCAACCGGGACCTGGACTGGCTCATCGAGCACGCCGGCTACTACGTCGTCGAGACACGGCTGAACCGCGGATCGGCGTACCGGCTGTATCACGCGGCGCTGGGCGCCCACCTGCGCACCGGCCGGGACGCCGGCCCGGACCACGGCGCGATCGTGGACGTGCTGCTGGACCGGGTGCCCCGGCTGCCGGACGGCACGCGCGACTGGGCGCGGGCGCATCCGTACACGGCGGCGGCCGTCGCCGGGCACGCCGCCCCGGCCGATCGCCTCGACGAGCTGCTGGCCGAGCCCCGCCTGCTGACCGAGACCCCGCCCGGTCCGCTGCTGGCCGTCCTGCACCATGTACGCACACCGCGCGCCCGGGCCACCGCCGACGCGTACCGGCGGGCGGCCGGGCGGATGCAGGCGCATCCGGCGGAGAAGGCGGCGTACCTGCAGCTCGCGGCCCGCAGCGCCCGCGCGCCGCACCTCGCGGACGACATCTCCGCCAGCGGGCTGCCGTTGCCCTGGGCGACGCACTGGGCCTCCCTGCGGCAACACCCTCCACATCAGACACTCACCTGGCACCGCGACTGGGTGACCGCGGTGGCGATCGGGGAGGTCACCGGACGCTCGGTGATCGCCTCGGCGAGCGCCGACCGCACCGTACGCCTCTGGGACCTCACGACGGGACGGCCGTTCGGGCCGCCGCTGGCCGAGCACACCGACTGGGTGACGACCGTGGCCTTCGGGCAGGTCGACGATCGGGCGATCGTGATCTCGGGCGGCAACGACGGCACCGTACGCCGCTGGGACGCCGTCACCGGCCGCCCGTTGCCCGGCCCCGGCGGCCGCAGCCATCCCGGCGAGGTCCGCTCCGTGGCGTTCGGCCGCCTCGACGGCCGTCCCGTCGTGGTGTCCGGCGGCGAG
>JABFYB010000380.1 GCA_013361475.1 Hamadaea sp. | reverse complement strand
GGCGATCGAATGGGTACGGTTGAGCGACGATGACCACCTCATTCGCCGACCGGCTGCGGGCCCTCTCCGACGAGGCGCTCGGTGAGCTGCTGCGCGCCCGCCCCGACCTGATCACGCCGGTGCCGCCGGATCTCTCCGCGCTGGCGGCCCGGGCGCAGACCCGGCTCTCGCTGGCCCGCGTGGTCGAGCGGCTCGACCGGTTCACGCTGGAGATCCTCGACGCCGCCCGGCTGACCCGCAGCGACGACGGCTACACCTCCATGGACGCCATCGTGGCGCTGGCCGCCGTGCCCTCCGGCGGTCCGGAGCCGGCCCGCGTCCGGGAAGCCGTCCACGCCCTCCAGAAACTCTTCCTGGTCTACGGACCAGAGGATGAGCTGCGACTCACCGGCGCTGTCGACGAAGTGCTCTCGGCGTACCCGGCGGGACTGGGGAGACCGGCCGCGGAACTGGACCCGGCGGCGGCCGCGCTCGCCGCGGACCCGGCCCGCCTGCGCCGCACGCTCCTCGCGGCCCCACCCGCGGCCCGCGCGGTCCTGGACCGGCTGGCCGAAGGTCCGCCGGTGGGGACGTTCAGCGAGCCGCCCCCGGCCGTGGCGGAGCTCATCGATCAACACCTGCTGGTACGCCTGGACGACCAGACGGTCGAGCTGCCCCGCGAGTTGGGCCTGTTGTTGCGGCGGGACCAGGGTCCGCTGGGCCGCCTGCACCCGCAGCCGCCGGAGCTGCCGGCGGGGACGAGGCCGCAGGCGACGATCGACCGTGCCGGGGCCGGGCAGGCGATGACGGTCGTCCGCGAGGCCGAGGCGGTGCTGGAGGCGCTGGCCGCCGAGCCGATCAGCATCCTGCGCGGCGGCGGTGTCGGAGTGCTGCCGTTGCGACGCCTGGCGAAGGCGGCCGAACTGCCCGAGCCGACGGCCGCGCTCCTGGTGGAAGTGGTCGCCGCGGCCGGTCTGATCGGCGAGACCGAGACGGAGTACCTGCCGGCCGCCGGCTACGACGCCTGGCGGGACAAGCCGTTGGCGCAGCGGTGGACGCAGCTCGCCCAGGCGTGGTTGAACATGCCCCGGCAGCCGTCCCTGATCGGGCTGCGCGACGAACGCGACCGTCCGATCACGGCACTGGCGCCGGAGGCTGAGCGCGCGGGGATGCCCGGACTGCGGCGGGAACTGCTCGGCGCGCTGCCGGTCGGCACGACTCCGTCCGAACAGGACGTGCTGGAACTGGTGGCGTGGCGTACGCCGATCCGCGTGCGCGGGCGCGAGGCGGTCTATTCGGCCGTTCTCGCGGAGGCCGCGAGTCTGGGCGTGACCGGGTTCGGCGGCCTGACCGCCTTCGGGGCGCTCCTGCTGGACGACGGTGAGGACGCCGAGGACGATCCGTTGGGCCGTCGCCCGGGGGCTGACCGGCCCCGGGAGGAGAGCCCGGCCTCGCTGGCGCTCGGGGAGTTGGTGCCGCCGCCGGTGGACCACCTGATGGTGCAGGCCGACCTCACCGTCGTGGTGCCCGGTCCGCCCGAACCCCAACTGGCGGCCGAACTCGATCTGGTCGCCGATCACGAGTCGGGCGGTGGCGCGGTCGTCTACCGGGTCACGCGGGACTCGGTGCGGCGGGCGCTCGACGCCGGGTACGCCGGAGCCGACCTGCAGGCGTTGTTCGCCAAGCGATCGCGTACGCCGGTGCCGCAGGCGTTGACCTATCTCATCGACGACATCGCCCGTACGCACGGCGGGCTGCGTACCGGGGCGGCCGGGGCCTATCTGCGCAGCGATGACGAGGCACTGATCGCGTCCGCGCTGACCGACCGCCGGCTGTCGGGGCTGTCCTTGCGTCGGCTCGCCCCCACGGTGCTGATCACGTTGTCACCGCCGGGACGGCTGCTGACCGCACTGCGCGAGGCGGGCTACACCCCGGTGCCCGAGGACCCCACCGGCGCGGTGGTGCTGAGCAAGCCCAAGGTACGCCGAGCGCCGGCCCGAGCAGCGGTAACGGCCCCGCTCGACCCCGGTAGTGGGCTGACCCGGCCGCGACTGCTCGGCATCGTCGAACATCTGCGACACGGCGACGCCGCCGCCCGAGCCGCCCGGCGCGCCCCATTGGCCGTACGCGCCGCCACCGGAGGAGCCGTCGACGGCATCACCGCCGTGCAGGCACACAGCGACGCGCTCGCCGTCCTGCAACAGGCCGTCCGGGAGAAGGCGCGCGTGTGGGTCGGCTACGTCGACGCCCACGGCACGACCAACTCACGGCTGGTCCGGCCGGTCTCCATCGGCGCCGGCTACCTGCGCGCGGAAGACGAGCGTACGCAGACGATCCACACGTTCGCGTTGTCGCGAGTGACGGCGGCCGTCCCCGAAA
>JABFYB010000039.1 GCA_013361475.1 Hamadaea sp. | reverse complement strand
CCCCCGATCGAGATCGACAAGGTCCTCGGCCGCACCTTCACCCGCGACGCCGCCAAGGGCACCCCGCTGAGCTGGGACCTCATCTGAGCACCCCGTTGCCCGTACGCGACCAGGGCGGCTATCGCCAGTCCGCCCTGGTTCTCGGCGCGGCCCAGTTGGGGATGGCGTACGGGATCGCCAACACGACCGGCGATCTCGATCAAGCTGCGGTCGACGCCCTCCTCCGCCGCGCGGCCGACCTCGGCGTGACCCATGTGGACACTGCGCGGGCGTACGGCGAGAGCGAAGCGCGGATCGGTGCGGCGTCGGTCAAGCCGCAGGTGATCACCAAGCTCGCACCGGGTGAGACCGATGTGCCGGCGGGCGTTCAGGCCAGCCTGACCGCGTTGCGCGAGAAGTCGGCCACTTTCCTGCTGCACCGGGCGGCCGACGTCCCGCACGCCTGGGACGGGCTGCGGAAGGCGCAGGACGCCGGGCAGGCCGACCGGATCGGCGTCTCCGTGCAGAATCCGGCCGAACTGCTCGCCGTCGCCCGGCTGCCCGACCTCGGCTACGTCCAGCTGCCGTGCAACGTGCTCGACCGCCGCTGGCTCACGCCGCAGGTCGCCGAGGCGCTCAGCGGCGACGTCGTCGTGACCGTTCGCAGCGTCTACCTGCAAGGACTGCTCGCCGCCGGGACCGCCGCCCGCTGGCCGCACGTCCCGGACCCTCAGCGGGACGCCGTGGTCGCGACCCTCGACGAGGTCGCGGCCGACCTGCGCTTTCCCAACCGGGCCGGCCTCTGCGTCGCGTACACCTTGGGGCTGCCATGGGTGACCTCGGTCGTGATCGGGGCCGAGACGCTGGACCAGCTCGAGGAGAACGTGCGGCTCGCGAGCCGGCCGGGGCTCGCGGCGGCCGAGCGCGAGATGCTGCTGGATCGGCTGCCGGAGCTGCCCGCGCAGCTGCTGGACCCGAGCACGTGGGGGAGCGCGCGATGAATCTGACGCCCGAGGCGCTGTTCGGCCTGTCCGGCAAGATCGCGGTGGTGACCGGCGCGACCGGGCGGCTCGGCCGGGTCATGGCCCGGACGCTGGCCACCGCGGGCGCGCAGGTCTGGCTGGTCGGCCGCGACCAGACCCGGCTGGACGCGCTCACGGAGGAGCTGCTGGCCGACGGGCTCTCGGCGGTCGCGGCCCGCTGCGACGTGACCGACCCGGACGACGTGCAGGCGCTCGGGGTTGCGCTGAGCGTCGGCCCCGGCCGCGTGGACGTTCTGGTGCACAACGCCCACGTCGGGCGCGGCGGCACCCTCGCCACCGCCCGCACGGAAGACTTCACCCAGGCCGCCGACCTCGCCCTCGCGGCGTTCCAGCGGCTGCTCGCGGCCACCCGTGACCTGCTGGTCCGCGCGGCCGCCGACTCGTCGCCCGCGGTCATCACCGTGTCGTCGATGTACGGTCTGGTCAGCCCGCGTCCCTCGCTCTACGCGAGCCCCGAGCAGGTCAACCCGCCCTACTACGGCGCGGTCAAAGCAGGCCTGCTGCAACTCACCCGCTACGCGGCGGTCGAGCTCGCCCCCCAAGGGGTACGCGTCAACGCCCTCACGCCAGGGGCATTCCCCGGCGGGGGCGACCCGGAATTCCTCAAAGCGCTCGGCGAGCACTCCCCGTTGGGGCGGGTGGGGTCGCCCGAGGAGATCGCCACCGCGCTGTTGTTCCTGGCGTCACCGCGGTCCAGCTACACGACCGGCGCGAACGTCGTGGTCGACGGCGGCTGGACCGCCTGGTAGCGCTGCGCTCCCCTTGGGGCGTGATCATTGCGCCAGCCATGCTGTTTCGCGCGGCGAAATGCCCGTTGTTACGACATGGCTGACGCAATGATCATGAGCACGGGGGAGCCGCCTGAGCGTGCGGGCGGTCAGGCGGCGACGGTGACGAGGCGGCTGAACTCGCGGATGAGGTCATAGCCGTCCCACACCCCGGCGAAGTTCAGCGCCTGCCCGAACGGCACGATCCGGTCCACGCCGCGCCCGCCGAGCAGGTGCGCGAAGTCCAGCAGCTCTTCGCGGGTGAAGCCGAAGTGGCTGAAGGTCTGGTCCTTCCGCGTGATCAGCGGCGCGATCTCGGCGAGCGAACCGACCGTGGTGAACGGGAAGACTCCCGCGCCCAGCCAGTCGTGCGGCACGGCGTCCGGGCCGGTGAGCGTGACTCCGGTGACGGTGTTGTCGGCCAGGTCCAACGCGGTGGCTTTGCCGAGAGCGGCGAGGCCGTACGTCGAGACGCGCTTCTCCACGGCCATCGCGGCGTCGACGGCGAATCCCTGCGCCCGAGCGCCGGCCGCGACGAGCGAGAGCAGCTCGGCCTTGACCGCCGGGGCCAGCGAGGGGTCG
>JABFYB010000299.1 GCA_013361475.1 Hamadaea sp. | reverse complement strand
GATCATGCACGCGGGGCTGGTGAGAAAGGCCACCGCCCTGGGAGCGTCACTCATAGCGAGCAGCCCGTTACGGTGGGCTAATGGAGATCGAAGCCCTCCGGCAGGCAACGCTGACGATGAAGGACCCCCTCGCCGACGGCTACCGCTCGCTGACCGAGATCCGCAGCGCGTACCGCCGGTCCCTCACCGAACGAGACACGATCGTCGCCCATCTCGTCCGGGAGGACGGCTGGACGCTGAGCGAGGTCGCCCACGTGATCTGCGGCGTACGCCATCACACGGACTGGGCGGAGACCATCGTGACCTGGACGGAGCCGCCGAGCGCGCTGCCGGACGCCGAGCGCCTGCTCTACCCGGCCCAGCAGATCGTGGAGGAACTCCGCGAACTGCACTCCCTGGCGACGGCCAAGGTCCAGAACGCGCCCGGGACGGCGCACGCGGAGGCCGACGAGCCCGACGGCGATCCCCTGGAGCGCCTGATGGCCGCCGAGCAACGCCTCCAGCAGGTACGCACATTCCACGACACCGCCGAAGCGGCGCGGGACGTCGTCGGGGCGAACCTGGTCGCGCACCACGGCTGGCGGCCGCGCCAGGTCGCCGCGCTCGCCGGGGCGGAGGTTCCGGACATCACCGCGGCGTACGAGGTGGCGCGGCTGTCGCCGCCGTCGGAGGCGGACACCCAGTACCTGCTCGAGTTGGCCGGCCTCACCGATCACCTGCGGACGGCCACCCAAGAACAGGCCGCCCGGGTGGAACAGGCGAAAACCTGGGTAACCACCGCGGTATGAGCGAACCGGATCAGGAGCCGTTCAGCGGCAGCGAAGACGGAGCCGACGACCGCGATCCCGACACCAATGCCGAGATCGCCCAGGCGGACGCTCCGCGTACCCGGGCGATCGACGACATGGTCGACGACGAGGAAGACGATTACGAGGAGGACTGACCCGGACTAGCGTGGCTTGCCGAGTTCGTGCCAGTCCTTCTCGGTCATGTCCACGTGGTAGTGCTGCGCCGCTTTCTTGATGTTGGCGAAGGCCAGGTCGCGGTCGTCGTCGGTGACGTCCTCGACCTGGTCGAACCGAGCCAGCGCGTTGCGGACGTGGTCGGCGTCGGTCAGCGGTTCCTTCCGCTTGTCCGGGAAGGCGTACACCGAGTCGGGCAGATCCGAGCGCTTGGTCAGGTCGCCGTGCTTGGTATGCGGTTTCCAGGTTGTCTTCATACGGGGACGATTACCCCGGTCACCCCGCGCTATGCGCGCGCGGACGTCGGTAGGCTCACCGGCGTGATCACCAACTGGGCCGGAAACGTGACCTACTCCGCGCGCGGCCTGCATCGGCCCACCACGCTCGACGAGCTGCGCGAGCTGGTCGCGCGGGCGGAGCGGGTCCGGCCGCTGGGCACCGGGCACTCGTTCAACCGCCTGGCCGACACGCCGGGCGAGCTGATCAGCCCGGCCGCGCTGCCCGCGCTCATGGAGATCGACTCCGCCGGGGCCCGGGTCCGCGTCTCCGGCGGCGTCCGCTACGGCGAACTCTCTCGCTACCTCTGGACCCACGGGTACGCCTTGCGCAATCTGGCGTCGTTGCCCCACATCTCGGTCGCCGGCGCCGTCTCGACCGGTACGCACGGCTCCGGCGTCGGCAACCGCAGCCTCTCCGCCGAGGTGACCGCGGTGGAACTGGTGACGGCGGACGGGTCGCTGGTCGAACTGTCCGAAGGGGATGATCGGTTCCCGGGTGCGGTCGTGGCCCTCGGTGCGCTGGGCGTGGTCTCCTCGCTGACCTTGCGGGTCTCGCCGGCGTACGAGGTGAGCCAGACGGTCTTCGAGAAGCTGCCCGGCTCGCAGGCGCGGGCACACTTCGCCGAGATCATGGGGTCGGCGTACAGCGTCAGCCTGTTCACCTCGTGGACCGGGGTCGACGTCGACCAGGTCTGGGTGAAGTCCGTCGGCGACCCGCCCACGGAACTCTTCGACGCCGTCCGCGCGGACGGGCCACGGCATCCCCTCCCGGGTGGCCCGGCCGAATGGTGTACGCCGCAGCTCGGCGTACCGGGGCCGTGGCACGAGCGGTTGCCGCACTTCCGGCTGGAGTTCACCCCGAGCCACGGCGACGAACTCCAGTCCGAGTTCTTCGTCCCGGCCGATCGTGCCGTCGAGGCGCTGGACGCGCTCGCCGCTATCCGGGAGCAGATCGCGCCCGTCCTGCTGATCTCGGAGATACGCGCGATCGCCGCCGACGACCTCTGGCTGAGTCCCTGCTCCGGCCGGGACAGCGTGGCCTTCCATTTCACCTGGAAGCCCGACGCCGCCGCCGTTCAGCCGGTGGTGGCCCAGATCGAGGATCGCCTCGCCCCATACGCCGCCCGCCCGCACTGGGGCAAGGTGTACGGCACATCGCCGAAGCGGTTGGCCGAGCTGTATCCGCGGCTCGGCGACTTCGCGGCGTTGACCCGGGACCTGGATCCACGGGGCAAGTTCCGCAACGACCACCTCGACGCCGTCCTCGGTTAGGCGCTCGCCTGCCGTCAACGCAGTTTGCGCGTGTCTCGAAGCTGGAGGTAGGGCTCCTTGTCCGCCGGGTGCCCGGCGGCGATGGCCCGGCCGCGCTCCAGTTCGGCGTCGAGTTCCGCGCCGAGCAGAATGGCCAGATTGCTGAGCCACAGCCAGATCAGGAAGATCACCACGCCGCCGAGGGCGCCGTAGGTCTTGTTGTAGGACCCGAAATTCGCGGCATACAGTCCGAACAGGACGGACGCGAGGATCCACAGCAGGACCGCCAGGAAGCCACCGGGGCTGATCCAGCGGAAGCCGCCCTGCCGGGCGTTCGGCGAGGCCCAGTAGAGGATCGCGAACATCAGCGCCACGAGGACCACCAGCACCGGCCACTTCGCGATGTTCCAGGCGGTCACCGAGGCCGAGCCGAGCCCGAGCACCTCGCCGAGCCGGGTGGCGACCTGGCCGCTGAGCACCACGATGAGGATGCTGGCGATGAGCAGGACGCCGATCACGATCGTCACGGCGAGCCGGATCGGCAGGGTCTTCCAGATCGGCCGGCCTTCCCGCACGTCGTAGATGACGTTCGAGGCCTGCATGAACGCGCCGACGTAGCCCGACGCCGACCAGACCGCGACGAGAACACCCAGCACGGCGGCGAGTCCGGCCCGGCCCTGCCCCTGGCGTACCGTGTCGGCGGCTCCGGTCACGATGTCCCGCGCGCCCGCCGGGACCAACGGCAGCACCTCGGTCAGCATGCGCTGGAAGGCGTCGTCGCTGATCAGCCCCAGTCCGGCGACCAATGCCAGCAGGCCGGGGAACAACGACAGCACGCCGTAGTAGGTCAGGGCGGCGGCCCACACGGTCAGGTTGTCGTCGGAGAACTCTTTCACCATGCGCTTCAGCGCGGCGAACAGGCGTCCTCGCCCGAGTTTCGTCGGCCCGGCCGGTCCCGCGTCCGGCGGTGGTGGCTGCACATCGGTCACGGTCGGCGATTACCCGACGCGGAACGCGGGAAACGCGCGCTCAGCGGGTGGTCAGACGAGCCGCGCGCGACTCCAGATAGCGGCGCTCCGGCAGGCTCGTCGTGCGTTTCGCCGCCAAGTGGTACGCCGAGAGCGCGCCGTCGTGGTCGCCGGCCATTTCCAGCAGGTGCGCCCGGACGGCGTGGAGCCGGTGGTGCCCGGCCAGCCGATCGTCGGCGGCCAGCCGATCGAGCAGGGCGAGCCCGGCGTCGGGACCGTGCACCATGGCCAGTGCGACCGCCTGATTGAGCAGCACGACCGGATTCGGGGCGAGCACGTCGAGCAGCTGATAGAGCGACAGGATCTGCGCCCAGTCGGTGTCCTCGGCTCGCGGCGCCTCCGCGTGGACCGCCGCGATCGCCGCCTGCACCTGATACGGACCTAGCCGGGCGACGGCGAGCGTACGCGTGATCAGGTCGACACCTTCGGCGATGCGCTCGGCGTCCCACTGGCCGCGATCCTGATCGGCCAACGGGATCAGGTCGCCGTCCGGCCCCGTACGCGCCCCGCGCCGAGCCTCCGTAAGCAGCATCAACGCCAGCAGCCCGGCGACTTCGCCGTCCTCGGGGCGGATCCGGTGCAGCGCCCGGGTCAGCCGGATCGCCTCCCCGGTCAGCTCGGCTCGGAGCAGCTGCGGCCCGGAGGTCGCGGCGTACCCCTCGTTGAACATCAGGTAGAGCACGTGCAGGACGACGCGCATGCGCTCGGGCACCTCGTCCGCCGGAGGCGCCTGGAAGGTGCTGCCGGCCGCCTTGATCTTCAGCTTGGCGCGGCTGATTCGCTGAGCCATGGTCGCCTCGGGCACGAGGAACGCCCCGGCGATCTCGGCCGTCGTCAGACCGCCGACCGCCCGGAGGGTGAGGGCGAGCTGGGACGAGGGCGACAACGCCGGATGGCAGCACAGGAACAGCAGTGTGAGGGTGTCGTCGCGGTGCTCGGTCACCTCGTCGGCGGCCTCCGCGACCAGCTCGTCCGAGGGCGACTGGGCGTACACCGTCTCCTCACGCCGCCGCCGGGCCGACTCGCTGCGGATCTGGTCGGTCATCCGGCGGGAGGCGACCGTCACCAGCCACGCCTTCGGGTTCTCCGGTACGCCCTGCTCCGGCCATTGCAGCGCGGCCGCCAGCAACGCCTCCTGCACGGCGTCCTCGGCCTCGGTGAAGTCGCCGTAGCGGCGCGCGACGACGCCGAGGACCTGCGGCGTCAACTGGCGCAGCAGGTCCTCGGCGGCGGACGGGATCGTCACATCTCCAGCCCGGCGGACTCCATGACCGGGCGGACCTCGACGGCGTTGAAGGTGGCGTCCGGAATCTTGGCGGCCAGCTCGACGGCGCGCTCCGGCGACTCGCAGTCGATGACGTAGTACCCCGCCAGGAACTCCTTCGCCTCGACGTAGGGACCGTCGGTGACGGCCGGCACGCCGTCGCGTACGCGGACGGTCTTGGTCGCGGAGGGGTCGGCGAGGGCGGCGAACCCGACCATCTCGCCGGTCTCGTTCAGCTCCTTGATCAGGGCGTCGTGCCCGGCGAAGACGGCTTCCCGGTCGGCCTCCGACAGGCTCTCGAACACGGTCGGGTTCATGGTGATGATCAGCAGATACTTCACGATCTCTCCTCGTTCTCAGGTACGCCGTGTCTCGGCGGTCTCGCGAGGGGGTCGGAGCCGGGAACGGTTCCTCGACACCTTACCGCCGGGAATTCTGCTGTTAATTGCTCACGCTTCACGAGAAGTTCTCGTTAAGCCTTGACAGAGAACTTAGACGTGTCTGAGTATTTCTCATCACTAATGCAAGCTCCGGGCTGACCGCACCCCCGGCGGCTCACCCGAGAGGCTCCCCGGCACCCCCAGGAGGACTTGTGGCCCAGCTGTCCCTTCTCCGCCGAGCGGCCACCGCCGTCGGCACTCTCGCCGTCGGGCTCGGCACCATATTGGTGGCCCCCGGCGTCGCGCACGCGAGCACCGACTATCCAGCGGCGGCTTGGGTTCCGGCGAGCACGAGCAACTACACCGCGTCGAGCCGGGAGTCCAGTTACCCGATCAACTACATCGTCATCCACACCGCGCAGGGGTCGTACTCCGGCACGATCAACTGGTTCCAGAACCCGTCGGCCGGCGTCAGCGCGCACTACGTCGTGTCCAAGGGCGGCGCGGTGACCCAGACGGTCCGGGACAAGGACATCGCCTGGCACGCCGGCAACTGGACCTACAACACCCAGTCGATCGGCATCGAGCACGAGGGCTTCATCGACGACCCGAACTGGACCAGCGCCGCGATGTACCAGGCGTCGGCGAACCTGGTGCGCTACCTCTGCGACAAGTACGGCATCCCGAAGGACAGGTCGCACATCATCGGCCACAACGAGGTGCCGGGCGCGACGCACACCGACCCCGGGTCCTACTGGAACTGGTCGACGTTCATGTCCTATGTGAACGGGTCGACGCCGCCGTCCTGGCAGCAGGTCGTGGACAACACCACGTCGGGCCGGTTCACCGCCTCGGCCAACTGGGGCACGTCGAGCTACTCGGCCCAGCGGTACGGCGCGGACTACCGCTTCGCCAACCCGGAGGCCGTCTCCGACGCCGCCTGGTACAAGTTCAACATCCCGGCGACGGCGACGTACAAAGTGGAGACGTGGTATCCGGCACTGTCCGGGTACAACAACTCCACACCGTTCGTCATGGTCACCGCGTCGGGCAACCAGAGCGTCAACATAAGTCAGCAGGCCAACGGCGGAACGTGGGTCAACCTCGGGACGTACACGTTCAACGCCGGCGACTACAACGCGGTGGCGGTCAGCCGGTGGACCTCCGGCACCGGGTACGTGATCGCCGACGCCATCCGGCTCACAAGGGTCTGATCCGCTGATCTGAACCACTGTGATCAAGCCCTCCGGTGGGAGGAGGAGTACGGCGCCGGGCCTTGTGAAAGGTCCGGCGCCGTCGCGTTGCAAGGGCGAATGTCCGAATCAATGCCCCTATTCCGGACGGATGGTCTGAGCTACGCTTTGCGGACATGTTGGGCGGTCGCCGGGTGGAGGGGGTTCGGTGGTAGCACTGACTTTGCCCAGGAACCGGCGTCCGGCAAGGCCTCGGCTCTACGGCTGGTTCGTCGTCACGGTGGTCGGAGCCGCGACGGCTCTGCTTCTGACGCACGCGGGTCAGGCCGTTTCGGCGTACGCGACCAAGCCGGCCTGCTGGATGATGACCGGGCTCTGCGTCCTCGCCGCCGCCTCGGCCTTCGTCGCCGGTGATCGGCTCTACACCGCCGTGGTGTGTCCCAGCCTCTGCTTCAGCTTCGCCATCCTGCTGTGCTGGGGACTCGGGCCGGCGATCGTCGCGCAGACCCTCGCGGTCTTCGTGGTGGCGACCAAACTCAAACACACGATGCGACAGGCGACGCTGGTCTCGGCGGAGTACGCCGTCGCGCTCGGGGCCGCGTACCTCGTGATCGTGATCGGCGATCCGGACCCGTTCCACAAGGCGACGACCTCGGATCGCCTCGGGGACGCCGTCACGATCGCGGGATCGGCGCTGGCCTGGCTCTTGGCGTACAACTTGATGGTCTGGATCGCGGCCCGCCTCCGCCTGGGACCGGCCCGCGCCCGCCGAGTGACCGAGACCCTGCCTTACCAGACCCTGTTCAAGGCGTCGCTGTTGATGCTGAGCCCGGTGCTCGCCGTGGCGGCGCACGTGAACGCGGCGTTCGTGGTGCTGATCTTCATTCCCCTGTACGCCGTCCAGCGGATGGCGCGGTTGTCGGCCGAGCGCGCCCGGGTGGCCCGGGTCGACCCGCTCACCGGCCTGGCCAACCGGCGGGCACTGCAGCACCGGTTCACCGACATGGTGGCCACTCGCGAAGCGCCGCACGTCGCGCTGCTGATGCTGGACCTGGACCGGTTCAAGCACGTCAACGACGCGCTGGGCCACGAGGTCGGTGATCGGCTGCTGGTCTCGGTCGCGCAGCGGCTCCAGCGTGAGGAGCCGATCGACGGAGTGATCGGGCGGCTCGGGGGCGACGAGTTCGCGATACTGGCCACCAACCTGCACGACGTCAGCCAGGCCGAACTCATCGCGGGACGGCTGCTGGCCGCGCTCGCCGAGCCGCTTCGCCTCGACGGGCTGCCGGTCGACATCACCGGGTCGGTCGGGATCGCCGTCTACCCGGATCACGGCGAGGACTTCGCGACCTTGATGCGCCACGCCGACCTCGCGATGTACGAGGCGAAGCGCCGCGGCGACACCGCCGCCGTCTACGACCCGTCGTCGGGGCACACCAGCCCGCAGCAGCTCGGCCTGCTCACCGACTTCCGGCAGGCCCTGGAGACCAAACGCGAGCAGGTGACGCTGCACTACCAGCCGCAGGTGTCGCTGACGACCGGCGAACCGATCGGGGTCGAGGCGCTGCTGCGCTGGCGGCACCCGAGCCGGGGACCCGTGCCGACCGCCGAACTGCTGCAGGTCGCCGAGCACACCGCGGTCATGCAACTGCTGACGACGCGGGTGATAGACGAGGTCGTCCAGCAGGTCGCGCAGTGGCGTTCCGCAGGCCTGAACCTGCGCGCGTCGCTCAACGTCAGCGCCCGCGACCTGCACGGCGGGGAGATCGTCGATCAGCTGGCGCGCCGGCTGACGCTGCACGGCGTACCGCCGGAACTGATCCAGATCGAGATCACCGAGAGCGCCCTGATGTCGGACGCCTCCCGGGCGCACAGCACCGTCGAGCGGCTGGCGGCGCTCGGCGTCGGGGTGGCCCTCGACGACTTCGGCACCGGATACTCCTCGCTGCAACACCTGCGGAAGCTGCCGCTGACCGAGATCAAGATCGACCAGTCCTTCGTCGGCGGCATGGCCCGCAACAGCGACGACGCGGCCATCGTGCGATCCACTGTGGAACTCGCCCGGGCCCTCGGCCTGCGGTCGGTGGCCGAGGGCGTCGAGAACGAGTACACCCGCCAGATGCTCGCCGCCACGGGGTGCACGCTGGCCCAGGGATATCTCATGGCCCGCCCGATGCCCGGCGACATGGTCCCGGTGTGGCTGGCCCGCCACACCGCACGGCAAGCCACTGCGCCAGCCTCGCCGCCCACCGCTCCGGTCCTCGTTGATCATGGAGTTAACCGTGGTCTCGGCGGCGGGTCGAGGGTGGAAACCCCATGATCAACGGCGAACCGCGGCCAGGACTTTGGACGCGGTGTTGCGGAGGGTGATGGCCAGCCGGTTCGGCGGCACGATCAGGGTGGACGCCAGGCCGATCCCGTTCTGCTTCGGCCCGACCCGCTTCCGGTGCTCCGCCTCGTACGCCCGGAACGCGGTCTCGTGGTCGGCCGGGTTCGCCGCCAACGCGTCGGCCAGCGTCGCCGCGCCCGCCATCGCGAGGGTCGACCCGTCGCCGAAGAGGGACACCGAAGAGGCCGCGTCGCCGAGCAACACCACCCGCCCGGCCGCCCAGCGATCCAGCCGGACTCGGCTGACGGCGTCGAAGTAGAGGTCGTCGGCCTCGCGGACGTGCCGCAGCAGCTCCGGCACCCGCCAACCGGCTCCGGCGTACGCCTCGGCGACCCGGCGCTTGTGGTCGGCGGTGTCCCGGTAGTCGTAGCCGGGATCGGCGGGAGCGCGCCAGATGAAGGCGGCGATGGGCTTGCCGCTGCCCGGATGCAGCGAGAGCGAGCGATTGGGCTCGTTGTACATCACCACCTGCCGCGGATCGAGCCCGATGCCGTCGATCGCCAGCGTCGCGACCCACATGCCTAGTTGCTCGACGAAGCGGCTCTCCTCGCCGAAGGCGAGCCGCCGGGTCCGCGAGTGCACGCCGTCGGCCCCCACGACCAGGTCGAACCGCCGGGGTGCGCCGCGCTCGAAGGTGACGTCGACGCCGTCGGCGTCCGGCCGGAGCGTGGAGATCGAGTCGCCGAAGACGAATTCGGCCTCGTCGCGGGCGGCGTTCAGGAGGACCGTCGCCAGGTCCATGCGGGGCAGCTCGATCGACTCCGACTTCGGCGGCATCGGCATCCGGCCGACCGGCCGGCCGGCGGCGTCGACGAAGCTCAGCTCGGTGACAGCGGTCGACGTCGCCTCAAGGGCCGGGACGATGCCCATCCGGCGGGCCACCGCCATGGCCGGTCCCCGGACGTCGATCGGGTTGCCGCTGGACCGCAGCTCGCCCGCGCGCTCCACGACCGTCGGCTGGAAGCCGTGCCGGGCCAGCCAGTACGCCAGGGTGGGGCCGGCCACGCCGGCGCCCGAGATCAGAACGGTTCGGTTCGTCATGCCCCGACCATAACTGCACTCAGTGCAGAACTGCAATAGTGCAGTTTCGCGCTAAGTGCAGATCGGCGCTCGATGCAGTACGCTGTCTGCATGGAGACGCTGCGAGAACGCAAACGCGCCCGGACCCGGCAGGCGATCATCGACGCCGCCACGGAGTTGTTCGCGGAGCGCGGGTACGACGGCACGACGATCGCCGACATCGCGGCGGCCGCCGACATCGGCACGCGTACGTTCTTCAGCTACTTCGCCAGCAAGGAAGAGCTGCTGTTTCCCGAGGCCGACCTGCGGGTGGCCGCGGCGATCGCCGCCATCGAGAACCGGCAGCCGGGCGAACGCCCGGTCGAAGTGC
>JABFYB010000608.1 GCA_013361475.1 Hamadaea sp. | reverse complement strand
GCAGGAACATCAGCGTCGCACCCACGACGACGAACGAGGTCGCCTTCGGCGTGGCGTGTTCCGGGCCGTTGTCGGCCCGCCATTGGCGTACCTGGTCGGTTGCGCCGGGCTGTTCGGCGACGCTGCGCACCTTGCCGATGAGGTCGTCGACGGCGACCCGGTCGAGGATCTCCACCTGCAGATTCCGGGGTTGTTCCACGCTCCTCACTGTAGAAAACCGAGCAGGCGGAGGTATGCGGTTCGGTGAATTCCGGGTCGGCGGCGGAGCGGCACCGACGGTCGCCGTCAGGGCGATTCAGCCGACGCCGTGGAAGAGGGTGTCGAGGATGCGCGTCGCCGCCGCGTCCGGATCTCCCCCGCCCGCTGGACCGTGCACCGTCTCGTCGATCAGCGCCAGGTAGACCTGCCGGGCCCAGGCCAGGTCGACGCCCTCCCGGATGACCCCGGTCTGCTGCGCGCGGCGGAAGACCTGGTCACAGGCGGTGAAGACGGCGTCCTGCAGGCGGGCGATCTCCTCGGTGGCGGCCGGTTGCCCCAGCGCGAACGTCCAGCCCGACTTGATGGCGAGGATGTTCGCCGTCGCCTGGTGCAGTGCCACGAGTGGCGGCGCGGTCGCCGGCCGCGCCCCTTCGACCGCCCCGGCGATCTGCCGCCAGGCCGACTCCGCCAGCGCCGCCACCAGCGCGTCCCGGCTCGCGAATCGCCGATGGACCGTCGTACGCGCGACTCCGGCGGCCTCCGCGATCTGCTCCAAGGTGGCGGCCGGGTCGTCCTTGAGCACCCGTTCGGCGGCTTCCAGGATGGCCTGCACGCTGCGCTCGGCGTCGGCACGAAGGCGCCGTCCAGTCGCGGTCATGCCGAAGATGATACACGAAGAAGCCATTGCTTCTCTATCTGCAACATGGTGTTGCAGATATGACTCGGAACGGCTACGTTGAATCGCAGAAGCCCTTCACCATAGGAGTTCCCCATGGCACGCCTCACCGCTCTGATCACCGGCGCCTCCTCCGGCATCGGCGCCGCCTTCGCCCGGCGGCTCGCCGCCGAGGGATACGACCTCGTCCTGACCGCACGATCGATGGCGCCGATGGAGCAGCTCGCCGAACAGCTCCGGCAGGCCCACGGCGTACGCGTCGAGGTGCTCGGGCAGGATCTGGTCCAGCCGGACGCCGCCCGGCAGCTCACGCGGGAATTGGACGAGCGAGGCCTGACGGTCGATCTGCTCGTCAACAACGCCGGCTTCGGCACCTGCGGCCGGTTCGAGGAGATCTCCGCCGAGCGCGACCACGACCAGGTGATGGTCAACGTGGTGGCGTTGACCGATCTCACGCACGCACTCGTGCCACGCATGCTCAGCCGCGGCGGCGGGGCAGTCGTGAACGTGGCGTCCACGGCCGGTTTCCAGCCGGCGGCGTACTTCGCGGTCTACAGCGCGGCGAAGGCGTACGTGCTGAACTTCAGCCTCGCATTGTGGAGCGAGTACCGTGACCGCGGCATCAAGGTCCTGGCGCTGTGCCCGGGACCGGTCGAGACGCAGTTCTTCGAGGTCATCGGCACCCGCAAAGCCGCCGTCAACGGCCGGATGGTCACCCCCGACCTCGTGGTGGACAAGGCGCTCAAGGCGCTCAAGCGCAACCGTGGTTATGTCGTGCCGGGCCTGAGCAACTTCGCCGGCGCGCACCTGCAGCCCCGCCGCCCGCGCAAACTCCTCGCTCTGGTCAGCCGGATGGTCACCCGGGGCGTCCTGACCGTTCCCGCCACCGGCCAGGTATGACTAGGCGCCGGGCGGGCCGTCGAGGACCGTGGGCGCGTACTCGAGCAGTTGCAGCCGGCCGTCGAAGGTCCGGGTACGCAGCAGATCCAGGCGTACCTCGGGGTAGCCGTCGTAGATCCGGTCGTAGCCGGTCCGTCCGTTGACGACGGGGAACACGACGACCCGGAAGCGGTCCACCAGACCGGCGTTCAGCAGGGAACGGCAGAGCGCGAGGCTGCCCAGCGTACGCAGCGAGACGCCTTCGCCGTCCTTCAGGTTGCGCACCGCCTCGACGGCGTCGCCGGAGATCAGCCGGGTGTTCGGCCACACCAGTGGCTCGGTGAGCGAGGACGAGCACACGATCTTCGGCAGCTCCGCCAGCGACTCGGTGCCCGGCTCCCCTTCGGCGGCGAGGCCAGACATCGCGCGATACGTGTTGGCGCCCATGAGCAGGGTGTAGCCGGCCTCGGGTTGGTCTTCGAGCCAGCCGAGGTACTCGGGACCGCCCAAGCCCCACAGCCCGGGCCAGCCCTCGGCGGCTCCGTAGCCGTCCAGCGAGGTGATGAAGTCGACGAGTAGTTCCGCCACGATGTCTTCCCTTCGTAGAGGCGGTCAGGACAGCACG
>JABFYB010000196.1 GCA_013361475.1 Hamadaea sp. | reverse complement strand
CTCGGCCGGCTCGCGGTGGCGGCCCTGACCGTGGCGGCGATCGGCGTACAGGGGGCGATGCTGGCCCGCTGGCGAGTCGACCTCGACGGCGAACGGGCGCGGGAATCGTCGGCGCCCTGCCCCGGGCACTGGCTGGTGGCTTGCGGTGGGCTGACCGTGGTCGTCGTCGTGGCGGCCGGTGTCGTCCTCGTGAACCCGCTGGGCGTACCGGTGTTGAGCACCTCCTCCACCGTCAAGTCCACCGAGATCCTCGGGCAGTACGCCGTCACCGCCGACGGTGAACCCGAGGTGGGCATCGGTGGATCGAGCCGGCCGCTGGCCTGGGACTCACGCCGGGCGCTGTTCGACGGCGGGACGGCGTTGGTCGGGGTGGCCTACCCGGGCAACGGACCGGTCGAACTCACCGTCTGTGACGGGGCGGACTGCGTACCGGCGCGGGCGCAGCTGGACCGGCCCGGGTTCTACTGGGAGCTGTGGGTGGCCCGGCCGCTGCCCGACGGTGGGCTGATCGTCGTCGCCCCGGTGATCGAGCGCGGGATGCTCGCCGGGACGGCCAAACTCGTCGCCTGGATCTGCCCCAACCGGACCTGCGAGTCGTCGCGGCGTGTCGAGATGGCCGACGTCAACTACAACCCGCCCCAGGATCTCCCGTTCGCCGTCGGCGTCGGCCCCGAGGGCGCGCCCGTGGTGGCGTACGGGACGACCGGTCAGACCAGCCTGACCGTCGTCCGCTGCGCCGACCGCGCCTGCCGGCACGCCTCGACGGAGCATGGGGACGTCGCGGCATTGGTCGACGGCGAGTGGCCGGGGCTGGTCGGGCTCGGCTTCGACCGGGACGGGCGCGTGGTCGCCGTGCTGGCCGGTCGGCCCCACACGACTCCAGCGGGGCTGCACATCCGGGTCGGGCGCGCGTCCCGGCCCCGGGTGATCAGCGTCACCTGCGGCGACGACAGCTGCGAACGGCGTACCACTCGGGCCTGGAACGAGATCGCCGCCGACGGCGGTGACCTGCGCGCGTGGCCGGTGCCGATGCCCGACGGGCACCTCGCGATCCTGCAGGAGGACTCCGGGGGTGCGCGCCTGATCACGTGTGAACACCACTGTGAAGGTTGATAGTTTTGGGCCTATGCAGCGGTGGAGGGGCGCGGCGCAGGCGCCGCGAGGGTGGGGACGCTCGGTCGTCACGATCGGCGTGTTCGACGGAGTGCACCGGGGCCATCAGGCCACCATCGGCTACGCGGTGAAGCGCGCCCGTGAACTGGGCGAGGCGAGCGTGGTCGTGACCTTCGACCCGCACCCGTCCGAGGTCGTCCGGCCGGGCTCACATCCGGCGGTGCTGACGACTCAGGAGCGCAAGGCCGAGCTGATCGAGGAGCTGGGCGTCGACGCGCTCTGCGTGGAGCCGTTCACCCGCGAGTTCTCCAAACTGCCGCCCGAGGAGTTCGTGCACGACGTCCTGGTCGAGCACCTGCACGCGGCCGAGGTCGTGGTGGGGGAGAACTTCCGGTTCGGCCACAAGGCCGCCGGGGACGTGGAGCTGCTGACCCGGCTGGGCCGCCGGTTCGGCTTCACTACGACGGCCGCGCCACTGCTGACCGACGACTCGACAGTGTTCTCGTCGACCTACGTCCGGTCGTGCGTGGCGGCCGGAGACGTCGCCGCAGCCGCCGCCGCGCTCGGCCGGCCGCACCGGTTGGAGGGCGTCGTGGTCCGGGGCGACCAGCGTGGACGCCAGCTCGGCTTCCCGACCGCCAACCTGCTGTGCGGTCCGCACGCGGCCATCCCGGCCGACGGGGTGTACGCCGCCTGGCTCCTCCGCGGCGGCAAGCAGCTGCCCGCGGCCGTGTCGATCGGCACCAACCCGACCTTCGCCGGGACCGAGCGCCGGGTCGAAGCCTTCGTCCTGGACTTCTCCGGCGACCTCTACGGCGAACGGGTCGCCCTCGACTTCGTGTCGCATCTGCGGCCGACTGTGCGGTTCGACACGTTGGAAGGGCTGGTCGCCGCGATCACCGACGACGTCTCGCGTACGCGCGCCGTGCTCGGCCTAAGCTGAGCCCGCTCCCGCTCGCGCTGAGCGTGATCATTGCGTCAGCCATGCTGCTTCACGCGGCGAAATGTCCGTTGAAGCAGCATGGCTGACGCAATGATCTTGGCGTACGCCAGTGGCTCGGCGGCATGATCGACTCCGTAAGGTAACCTTGACGAGGCTCCGCGTACGCCTGCCCGACGCCGCGGGTGCGGAGCCGGGAGTATCCATGAGCCGTCGGCTCACACGCGAAATGGGAGAAAATGGCGCTCGACGCTGCAGTCAAGACTCAGATCATGCAGGAGTACGCGACGACCGAGGGTGACACCGGTTCGCCGGAGGTCCAGGTC
>JABFYB010000190.1 GCA_013361475.1 Hamadaea sp. | reverse complement strand
GGCGCGCCTGGCCCGGGTTGGCGCACCAGGACGGCGGCCACCTCGCCGTCGACCAGATGCAGCCGGTAGTCGGTGGTCCCGTGGCCCAGGAAAGGCTGGAAGACCAGCACCGTGTCGCCGCCCTGCGCCAGGCTGAGCAGTCCGCGTACGTCGTGCGAGTCGCGCGCGATGTTGATGCCGCGCGACGTCGCCCAGCCCGACGGCTTCGCGATCGCCGGATACGTCAGGTTCTCGGTGACCGCCTCGTACTCGTCGAAGACGAGGTCACGGCCCGATCCGATGCGGACCGTCGGGATCGGCGGCACCGGCGAGTCCTTGAGCATCAGGATCGTCGCCATCTTGTCGTTGCAGACCGCCGCCAGGCTGGGCGGATGCGGCAGGTAGAAGCCGCCCTGCTCCAGCACCGCGTACAGGGTGAACTGGGTGAAGACGTCGGCGGACTGATAGGGCAGGGAATAGATGGACGAGATGAACAGCGTGTCCTCAGGAGTCACCCGCTCACCGTCGATGTAGAACTTCGCGGCCACCGGGTCCAACGCGTCGACGGTCACCGCCTCCGGCGCCACCCGATCCCACGACAGGCCCAGCTCCTTGGCCACGCCCTCGTAGGCGTCCCAGAAGGCCGCGCCCCACTTGGCGCCCATCCGGGTCGATTCGCGGTCGGGGAACAGCCACACCAGCCGGCGCAATGTGCTCGTGTCAGTCATGGCGGCATTGTGGGAAGCACCGCCATGAAATCACTGCGAATTCGCTCCGGAAGCGGCGACGTCCGCGCGGCGCGCGGTCAGGAAGGCCCGCTCGGCCGGCTGCGTCACCAGGCTCAAGGCCATGTCGTACGCCGAAAGGGCGGCCCGCGTCCGGTCGAGCCGCCGCAGCAGATCGGCGCGGACGGCGTACCAGAGGTAATAACCGGACAGCGGCAGTGAGTCGACGATGGACAGTGCCACGAGCGGACCGTCGGTCTCGGCGACCGCGACCGCCCGATGCAGCTCGGTGACCGGGCTCGGCGCGACCGCCAGCAGCTGATCGTAGAGCTGGACGATCTGCCGCCAGTCGGTCCGGTCGGCGGTACGCGCGTCGCTGTGCACGGCGTTGATCGCGGCCTGGATCTGATAGGGGCCGGGCTGGTTCCGCCGCAGGCAGCGCCGGACGAGGTCCTGGCCCTCGGCGATCAGCTCGGCATTCCACAGCCGACGGTCCTGATCGGGCAGTGGCACGAGACGGTCGGCCCGGGCGGGCCGGCGTGCCTCGGTCAGGAGCAGCAACGCCAGGAGTCCCAGCACCTCCGGCTCGTCGGGCATGAGCGCGGCGAGCAACCGGGCGAGCCGGATCGCCTCGACGCTCAGCTCGGCCCGGCCGAGGTGCCCCTCGGTGTAGATGAGATAGACGACGGCCAGCACCGATCGCAGCCGATCGGGCAGGTCCGCGTCCCCGGGCACCCGGTACGGGATGTGCGCGTCGCGGATCTTGCCCTTGGCCCGGACTAGGCGCTGCGCCATCGTCGGCTCCGGGACGAGGAACGCGTTCGCGATCTCGGCCGTCGTGAGGCCACCGAGCAACTTCAGTGTCAGCGCGACCTGGGCCGATTCGGCCAGCGCCGGATGGCAGCACGTGAAGATCAGCCGCAGGCGGTCGTCGTCCACCGGACTCTCCTCCCCCGACTCGGGCCGGTCTGCCTCCTGGGCGGCCGCCAGCAGGGCCGCCTCGGCCTGTTTCGCGTCGCGGGCGGCCTCCCGGCGTACGCGGTCGATCGCGCGGTTGCGGGCGGTGGTGATGATCCACCCGGCCGGGCTGGGCGGCGTACCCGTCACCGGCCAGCGCCGGACCGCCTCGGCGAAGGCGTCCTGCACGGCCTCCTCGGCGAGGTCGATGTCGCCGAAGGCGCGCACGAGAACGGCGACCGCGCGTCCGTACTCCGCGCGGAACACCGCCTCGACGTCGGTCACTACTTCTCTTCGAACGCGATCGGCCGGACCTCGACGGGCAACGTCAGGACGGCCGCCATCCGCCGGCCCCAGCTCAGCGCCTCGTCCAGGTCGGCGGCCCGGATGACGGTGAACCCGCCGACGTGCTCCTTGCCCTCGGCGTACGGCCCGTCGGTGATCAGGTTCTCCCGTGGGCGTACCACGGTGGCGGTGCTCGCCGGATGCAGGCCCATCGCGAACACCCAGACCCCCGTACGCCGCATCTCGTCGTTCAGCGTCGCCAGGTTCTCCATGATCGGGTCGAGGACCTCCGGCGGCGGCGGATCGCCGTCGGGCTGGTAGATGCTGAGCAGGTACTCCGGCATGGCTCTGACTCCCTTCCCACAACCTTCCTACCTCCTACACGAACACCCCTCCCGCATTTCGACACCACCACCCCGCTTTTCCCCGCGATCATG
>JABFYB010000016.1 GCA_013361475.1 Hamadaea sp. | reverse complement strand
CAGGTTCGCGGCGACGAACTCGTCGTCGTTCAGATGCGGGTACGCCGTCCAGATCCGATCGATCTCGGCGAGCTGGCCGGGGGAGAGGTCCTCGGCGGGGTCGAGACACCAGCGCCCGGCCAGCAGACCCTGACGGCGCAGGATCTCGTGGATGCCGGGGATGCAGCCGTGGAAACCGTGGGCGGCGTCGAAGATGGCGGCGTTGGCGTCGGTGAGGTGCCCGTCGAGGCTCAGCAGGTGGCGTAGCGCCACGTCGTCGCCGTGCCGGGCGGCCCGGGCGTCGGCCAGCAGCTCGACGGCGCGGTGCACCCAGACGGCCCACTGCCCGAGCAGGCCGCCGACGAACTCCACCTGCACCGACCGGCCGTCCACGCGTACGCGGTGCGGGGTGATCAGGTCCGCGAGGATGTGGTCGTCGTTGCCGGTGTAGAGGGCCAGGTCGCCGATGCGGCCCGCGCGCACCACGCCGTGCAGCACGTCGAGGGTGCGGTAACGGTCGAACGGCGCGACCTTGATCCCGGCGACCGAGTCCAGCGCGGCCAGCCGCGTCCAGTAGTCCCGCGACAGTGTGCGCCCGCCGACGGCCGGCTGCAGGTAGAAGCCGACGACGGGCAGGACTTCGCCGACCGCGCGGGCGCGCTCGATGAGCTGATCCTCGTCCAGGTCGGGCGTGGGGGAGAGCAGCACGAGGTGGTAGCCGAGCGAGGCGGCCAGTTCGGCCTCGGCGACCGCCTGTGCGGTCGGGCCGCACGCGCCCGCGATGAGGACGACCTCGCGGCCGGATCCCTTCGCCGTCTCGGCCGCCAGTTCCAGCACCGGCGACAGCAGCCCGACCGCCGGATCGTGGATGGCGAACTGCGTCGTGTGCACGCCGACCGCCAGCCCGCCCGCTCCGGCGTCGAGGTAGTAGCGGGTGAGCGCCCGCTGGCGGCGTTCGTCGAGCGTACGCCGCTCGTCGAGAGCCAGCGGGTGAGCCGGGATGACGCAGCCGCGCCGGAACGCCTCAAGAGCCGTGGCGGGGGCGTCCGAGGGCGCGCTGGAGGTCTGGGAGGTGAGCACTTGTTCCCCGTTCGTGGTCAGAACTTGCCGTCGCGCGTCTGGAAATGGGTCGGCTTGCCGAGCAGCGGCAGACCTAGGGAGACCCACTCCGCGATGTGGTCCAGCAACTCGGCGAGGGGCACGTCGGGGTAGCCGAACAGGCCGTGGCACCGTTGGGCGTTCGACAGCAGCGCCGTGGGGGCCTCGGTCCCCGTGAACCGAGGCTCCTGGCCGAGGCGCGTACCGAGGTCGAGGGCGGCCTGGCGGACCGAGACCGTCTCCGGCCCGGTCACGTTCAGCACGAACGGCGGCACTCCCGCGTGGTGCAGCGCCCGCAGCGTCACCTCGTTGGCGTACCCCTGCCAGACGATGTTGGCCTGCCCGGTCGTCAGGTCGACGGGCTCACCGGCGTGCACCGCCCGCGCGATGTCCACCAGGACGCCGTACCGCATCTCGACGGCGTAGTTGAGCCGGATCAACGCCGTCGGCGTACCGTGCTCGTGCGCGAAGTGCGTCAGTACGCGTTCGCGGCCGAGGCAGGACATCGCGTACTCGCCGACGGGGTCGACCGGAGTGTCCTCTGTGCAGCCGCCGGAGGTGACCGGGACGAGCGGGTAGACGTTGCCGGTGGACAGCGCGACGAGCCGCGATCCGGCATAGCGCTGGGCGACCCGCCCCGGCAGGTACGCGTTCGTGGCCCAGGTGGCGTGTTCGCGGCCGGACGTGCCGAACTTCGCGCCGACGAGGAAGACGACGTTGGCGGCGTCCGGCAGCGCGGCGAGAGCCGCGTCGTCGGCGACGTCGGCCGGGATGACCTCCGCGCCTTCGGACCGCAGCGCGTCGGCGAGGCCCGGCTCGGAGAAGCGGGACACCGCGATCACCCGGGCGCCGGTCCCGGCGGCGGCGACACCCCGGAGGGCCAGCCGGACCAGACTCGGGCCGAGTTTGCCGCCCGCGCCGAGGATCAGGAGGTCCCCGTCGAGCTTGCGCAGGTCCTCCACGAGCGCGTCACGCGGCCGCGACAGCCGTTCCTCGAGTTCCGTCAGCGATCGCATGCCGCTCCCCTCAACCGATTAACGGTCCCGACCGTAACCTCCGTGTGCGGCCGTCGTCAATGGGGGCCGCAAGTTTCCTACCGGGTCATCGCGCGAGCGGCGGCCAGGACGGACAGCACCGCCCGGGTTTCGGTCCAGCGCACCGGGCTCGGCTCGCCCGCGACCATGCCGAGGAACGCCGCGATCGTGCCCCGGTAGCCCAGGGCCGTCTCCGGGTCGTCGCCGCTGGTCAAGGTCACGGAGTGGGTGCCGTCGGCGGTCTCCGCCGTGACGGCGTACGCCTCGTCGTCGGTCGCCCCGAGAATCTCGACCGTCCCGATCGGGCCGCCGGCCCAGCCGAGCGCGATGATCCCGGTGTCCTCCGACCGCAGCGTCGGAAACCGGCGGATGGCCGAAACCGCCCCGGCCACGGCGACCTCCGGGCCGAGTAGCGCGACGAGCAGCTCCACGCCGTGGATGCCCATCGTCACCAGGGTCCCGCCACCCGCCGACGGGTCGTCCTGCCAGGGATTGAGGCCTTCGGCCCACGGTCGGACCGAATGCCGGACCGTGGCCCGTACCGCCAGAATCTCGGCGGGGTCGGCGGCATGGCGGGCCCGGAACTCCTCGAACGTGGGCGCGAACCGCAGGACCGAACTGGACAGCACTCGGTGCGGCGCGCGCGAGACGACCGGATCCAACGCGGCCAGTTGCTCGGCCGTCGCCGCGGCGGGCTTGTTCACGAAACAGGGCAGATCCCGGTCGAGGATCGCGGCCAACGCCGGGGCGACCTGCGGCGTGGGCACCGTCAGCACCACCCCGTCCGGCTTCGCGTCCAGCAACGCGGTCAGGTCGTCGAAGACCTCGGCGTCGGGATGCTCCGCCCGGAACCGGGCCAGCCGCCCGGCGTCGGGCTCCCACACCGCCAGCGCCGACTGGGCGGCGAGCGTACGGGCGTCGGTGTAGGGGTGGCTGGTGGCCAGCCCGGCGAGAGCGATCACGATGCGACGCTACCTGCCGCGCCCGAGCTGGTCGATCACCCCATCCGGACCATGGCCGCCGGGGTGACCTCGTGCTCCAGCGCCCGGCCGCCGAGGAAGCGGGCGATCTCCGCGATCACGATCTCACCCGCCCGACGCCGCGCTTCCAGGGTGCCCCCGGCCTCGTGCGGCGTCAGGAGGACGTTCGGCAGCGCGCGCAGCGGATGGTCGACCGGCAAGGGCTCCTCGTCGAAGACGTCCAGCGCCGCGTCCACGTGCTCTGTGCGTACCAGCTGATAGAGGGCCGGCATGTCCACCAAGGCCGAGCGGGCCGTGTTGACCAGCACCGCGCCCGGCTGGAGCCGGGACAGCTCGCGGGCGCCGAGCAGGCCGCGGGTCTCGGGCAGCACGGGCGCGTGGAGCGCGACCACCCGCGAGCCGGCCAGCAACTCGTCCAGCGGAACCACTTGTACGCCCAGCTCGGCGGCCTCCTCGGGGCCGAGGTACGGGTCGGTGACCGAAACCCGGGCCCCGAGCGCGCGCACCAGCCGGACGTAAGCCCGGCCGGTGCGCGACGCTCCGATCACGCCCACCGGGCAGTCCCGCAGCTCGCGGCGGGGCGGGGCCTGCTTGGCCGCCTCCCAGGCGACCCCGGTACGCAGGGCGTGGTCGAATCGGTGGACGCGGTGCAACAGCGCCAGGGTGAGCGCGAGCGCCTGCTCCGCGACGGCATGGGCCATCGCGGCCCCGGCCTGGGTGAAGCGCACGCCGTGGTCCCAGGCCGCGTCCGTCGCATAGGGACGCAGCGTCGCGCCGGTGTGCGCGACCAGGCCGAGTCTCGGCGCGGAGGCGAGCGTTTCGGCGTCGACCGGCCGGGACGACCAGCTCGTCACCGCGATCGTCGTGTCCGCCGTGAGCCGATCCGTGAGCGGCCCGAGAGTCGACAGCCGAGCCCACAGGTCGCCGGGGAAGAAGAGGTCCCGCAGCCCCGGTGGGACGTCGACGGCGATCATCCCTTCATGCCGGTGGTCGTCACGCCCTCGACGAAATACCGCTGCCCGATGAGGTACGCCATGAAGATCGGCACGAACGCGACCACCGACCCGGCCATGACGACGTTCAGCGGCACCCGCTCGGCCTGCAGCGACGCGATGCCGACGGTGAGCGTACGCATCTCCTCGCTCTGCCCGATCACCAGCGGCCACAGATAGTCGTTCCAGTGCCACAGGAAGACGAATACGCCCAGGGTGGCCAGGATCGGCTTGGTCAGCGGCAACACCAGCGACCACAGGATGCGCAGCTCACCGCAGCCGTCGAGGCGGGCCGCCTCGAACAGCTCGTCGGGCAGCGTGCTGATGAACTGGCGCATCAGGAAGACGGCTTGGGCGTTGGCCAGCGTCGGGATGATCAGACCCCAGTAGGTGTCGACCCCGCCCCAGTCCGCGATCAGGATGAACAGCGGGATCAGGGTCACGTGATACGGCACCATCAGCATCGCGACGAAGGACCAGAACATGGTCTCCTTGCCGGGGAAGCGTTTCTTCGCGAAGGCGTACCCGGCGAGCATCGACAACGCGAGGACGCCGACGACCGAGAAGACGGCGTACACGGCGGTGTTGAGCAGCCAGCGAGCCAGACTCGCCGTGCCCAGGACCTGCTCGTACGCCTCCAGCGACAGCCCGCCCGGGAGCAGGCTGCCCGGCAGCGTCACCGGGCCGATCGGTTTGAACGACAGGACGAGCATCGCGTAGAACGGGAACAGCGTCACGACGGCCGCGACGAACAGGACGACGGCTCGGGCGGCCCGCTTCACTTGTCCCTCCCCATGATCAGGCGTTGGATCAGTGCGACGACGAGGGTCATCACGAACAGCGCCACCCCGATGGTCGCCGCGTAGTCCTGGTCGAAGTTGCGGAAGCCCTGGTCGTACAGCTCGATGACCAGGGTCCGGCTGGCTCGGCCGGGGCCGCCGCCGGTCATCACCCAGATCGTGTCGAACGCCTGGAAGGCGACCGTCGTCTCCAGCACCCCCAGGAAGAACAAGGCCGGCTTGAGCTGCGGCAGGATGATGTGCCGGAAGGTCTGCCAGGGGCCCGCCCCGTCGACGTGCGCGGCCTCCTCCAACTCCCGGGGGATGTCCTGTAGCCGGGCCAGGACGATCAGCATGCCGTAGCCGAACCTCGTCCAGATGCTGACCACGACCAGGGCGGGCAACACGAGGACGCTGTCGGCCAGCCACGAGCCGCCCTCGAACCCGACCGAGCGCAGCAGCGACGACCACGGGCCGTCCTCGCTGAAGATCCAGGTGAAGATGATGCCGGCGAGGACCAGGCTGGTGACCACCGGCAGGAAGAAGATCGACCGGAACAGGCGTACGCCCCGGAAGGTCCGGCGGACCAGCATCGCCATCGCGACGGACACGATGATCGAACCGGGCACGGCGAGCAACGAGTAGACGACGGTGACCCGCAACGAGTCCCAGAACCGGTCGTCGTGGACGAGACGCTCGAAGTTGGCCAGGCCGGTCCACTCGGTCTCGCCGCCGATCGTGTAGTCGGTGAAGCTCAGAATGCCCCCGGCGATCGCCGGGCCGAACCGGAAGAGCACGAACAACAGGAAGCAGGGCAGCACGAGCAACAGGCCGTTGCGTGCCTCGGGCCGCAAGAACCGTGCCCCGGCGCGCTTGCGCGCCGGGGCGGGGCTCGTCGCGGCACGCTCGCGCGCCGAGGCGGTGGTGGTCATCCGGTTAGCCCAGCATCGCGTTGGCGGCCTTCGCCGCGTCCTTGAGCGCCTGCTCCGGAGTCTTCTGGCCCAGCAGCGCGGCCTGGATCTCCGGGGCCAGCACACCCATCACGTCCCGTGACTTGACCTGCAGCGGGCCGACCGTGGCGTACTGGGTGTTCTTCTCGGCCTCGGCGAGCACCGGGTCACTGGCGTACAGCGCGCCGGTGGACTTGATCGGCGAGAAGAAACCGGAGGCCGTGTCGTACGTTTTGACGTTGGCCGCGGAGGTGGCGAAGGTGACCCACTTGGCGGCGGCCGTCTTGTTCTTCGAGCCCTTCAGCATCACCAGCGAACCCACGGTGCCGTAGGTGACCTGCTTGGCGTTGGTCAGCGGCGGCAGCACCTGGATGTTGTCCTTGCCCCAGAACTTCGTGAGGTCGGCCGGGGTGACGCTCCAGGAGCAGGCCACCTTGTTCTGGGCCAGCCGGCTCTGCTCGATCGCCGGAGTGGTGGTGATCGGGCCCTTGTTGATGTATCCGCCGTCGACCAGGTCCTTCAGGAAGGTGAGGGCCTGCACGCCGGGCGCCTGGTCGAAGGCGACCGACTTGCCGTCAGCGGCGAAGACGTCCCCGCCGGCCTGCCAGAGCAACGGGTAGAACGTCACGTTCAGCGTGGTCTTCACGTCGCCGTCGTAGGCGATCATGTCGTAGCCCTTGGCCTTGAACGCCGGGGCCATCGCCTTCACGTCGTCCCAGGTCTTCGGGTACGCCGTCTGCCCGGCCGCCGCGAACACCTTCTTGTTGCAGAGCAGCGACAACGCCGAGGTGAGGATCGGCGCGCCCATGAGCTTGTTGTCCAGGGTGACCGACTTGACCACGTTTTCGAGGTAGTCGGACTTGGCCGCGGCGTCGAGGTGGGAGTCCATCGGCTCGATCGCGGTGGCGTACTTGGGGATCTGGTCGGGGATCAGGTAGACGACGTCGGGACCCTTGTTCCCGGCGATCGCCGTGGTGAGCGCCTCGTCGCGGTTGGCCCACGGGAAGATCTCGACCTTGACGTCGATGTTGGGGTTCTGCGCCTTGAACGCGTCGACCGTCTGCGACCAGTACGCGCGGTGCTGGGTCTCGTCGACGACGACCGGGTAGATCCACATGGTGACGGTGGCCTTGTCGTCGCCGGAGTCGCCTCCGCCGCCGCACGCGGCCAGCAGCGCCGTCAACGATGCGACGGCGACGGCCGACACAGCCTTGCGAAGTTGCATGTCGCGTCCTCTCGGGTGGTGTGGAGGCACTCTAACTTACGGTCCGGTCCGAATCTAGCCCCTAACTGTCCGCACCTCCCGTCACGGCTGACGTCGCTCGATATCGGCCCGCCTCCGCTCCCATGATTGCGTTCGGCCGTTACCAGCAGATCACGGTTACGCATGCTACAAACGTCCAAGATCACATGCGTAACCGTGATCTGCAGGGGTCACGGGAGGTGAGGGGAGCGGCTAGAGGATGAGCGCGGGGCAGCCCGGGTCGAGGCGTACGCGAGCCAGGTCGCGCCCGACGAGCGTCCAGGCGTCCCACGACCCGGGCTCGAAAGCGAGCTGGGGATTCGTGTACCACTCCATCCCGAGCCCGCTGGCGAGCTTGGTGGCGGAGGTCGTCCCGAGCAGGTGCACCTCGCCCGCGCCCTGAGCGTTGAAGCTGCTGGCGAAGACCCGGCCGCGATGCACCTCGATCTCGCCGTACGTGGTCAGCGGGCCCGATCCGAGCAGCGTCCGGGTGGCCAGATCCATCGCGAACCAGCTGGTCGTACGCTTGTACACGCCGTACAGCACACCGTGGTAGACCTTGATGTCCTGCAGGGTCTTGTAGCCGGCCACCGGGTCGACCTGCCAGAGAACCCGTCGCGTGTTCAGGTCGAAGGCGGCCACCGAGGCGGCCGTCTTCGTGGCCGGCGTACCGCCGCCGCCGAGCACGTCCCCGCCGAGGTAGACGATCCCGGCCGCGGAGTCGACGGTCAGGCTGTAGAGGCTCTCGTCCGGGATCACGTTCTTGTAGACCTGCTTCTCGCCGGTGTCGGGGTCCACGATGGACAGCGCACCCTGCAGGTCGGCGCCCAGCGGCGCGGAGGCCACCAGCAGCTTGTCGGTGACGGGGTCGTACTCCAGGTCCCAGGGCCGCTTCTGCCCGTTGCCGAGGTAACCGAGGCTCCGGATCGAGTCGTCGCGCGGGTCCAGCGCGATGATCTGCCCGCTCGGGTAGATCGCCGCGAACAGTTCGTTGCCGCGACGGGCCAGTGCCTTGGGCTCACCGGGCACCCATACCCGCCGCGTCGACCCGGTCTGCAGGTCGCGCACGGTGATGGAGAAGTGGCCGCCGACATACAGGTACTTGTTCGGCTGCAGGAGGATCGACTGCGGCCGTTCGGAGCCGGGCGTCAGCCCCGCCGCGATCAGGTCGGTGAACTCGGTCGTGCCGGTGGCCGGATCCATCGTCCAGAAGCCGCCGCTGCCGGAGAAGCCGGTGAGCGTACCGGGGGAGGGGACCAGCAGCCGCGTCTCCTCGCCCAGCCGCGGTGTGCCCATCGGGGTCAGGGCGCCGGCGCGGTAACGGTAGATCACGCCGTTCGGGCGGGTGGAGACCACCGCGCTCCCGTCGCCGTCCATCGCGATCGAGTCGATCGAGTCCAGGCCCAGCGCCGCCAGGTCCGTGGTCTTCAGGTCACTTCCGTCGGTACGCACATCGACGAGCACGGTGCCGCTGGCGCCGAGGACGCGGTCCCCGGCGACCGCGACCGCGCCGAAGCCGGTGCCGGCGTCGGCGAGCACCCGGGACACACCGGTCGCCCGGTCGATCGCCACCAGCTTGTGCTTGTCGAGGAGCCCGGCGTACACAGTGGCGGCGTCGGCCGCGACGGCTCGGACGTAGCGCTCACCCGTCGCCAGGACGCCGAAGTTCCGGGGCGCGGCGCCGGTGGCCGGGTCGTACTCCCAGACCTTGCCGTCGGGATACGTTCCGGCGTACACCTTGCCGTCGGGCGCGGTCGTCAGACTCCAGATGAAGCCGCCGTTGACGCCCAAGGAGAACAGCCGGGTCACGACCCCGGTCGTCAGGTCCATCCGGTAGAGGTCGGGCACCGGATAGGCGCCGATGTAGAGCTGCCCGCCGGAGACGGTCGTCGCCCAGGCGCCCTCGGGTTCGCCGGTCGCCGGCCCGTCCGGGATCGGCGACTGGCGTACGACCGTCCGGGTGGTGAGGTCGATGTCGGCGACGATCGGCGGCTTCAGCCCCTGGGTCACCACGTACGCGTGCCCGTCGTGCACGGCGGCGCCGACGATGGCGCCGGTGACCGAGGCCGGTCCGAACGTCTGGTATCCCGGCGGATCGCAGGCCGAGGCGGCCGCGGCCGCCTGCCCGGGCGCGACCACCAGGCCGGCGAGCAGCAAGATCGCCAACGTACGCCTCATGCGTCCCTCCTTTGTGGTTTTAGGACACGACCGTAATGCCGAGAACGGCATCCGTCAACGCGTTCATACGCATTGTGGACTAGACCGAAATTCTCGCCGAGGGTGAGCGTTGCCGAATCGGCAACTTCCTTGGCGCGACGAGCGTGCGCCGGGCAGGCTGAACGCATGGAGCATGAGCACGAGCACGACCACCAGGAGATGTTCACGGCGGAGTTCTGGGACGAGCGCTACGGCTCGGCCGACCGGATCTGGAGCGGAAACCCCAATCCCCATCTCGTCAGGGTCGCCTCCGAGCTGACCCCGGGCACGGCGCTCGACGTCGGCAGCGGTGAGGGCGCCGACGTGATCTGGCTCGCCCGGCATGGCTGGCGGGTGACCGGCGCCGACATCTCCGAGGTCGCGTTGAAGCGGGCGGCCGAGGCGGCCGGTCTCGATCTCGCGGACCGCATCACCTGGCAGCAGGCCGACATCTTCACCTGGGTCCCGGAGAAGGCGGCGTACGACCTGGTGACGGCGCATTTCGTGCACCTGCCGTGGGAGGACCTCCAAGCGCTGCACGGGCGCCTGGCCGGCGCGGTCAAGCCGGGCGGGACGCTGCTGATCGTCGGCCATCACCCGTCGGACATCGAGGCGATCCAGCGCCCGGCGCACGTGGCGGCCCTGATGAACACCGCCGAGCGGCTGGCGACCACGCTCGACGCGAAGGACTGGGAGATCGAGGCGACCAACCCGGGACGCCAGTTCACCGATCCCGACGGCAACGCGGTGACCCTGCACGACGCGGTGGTGCGGGCGGTCAAGAAGCAGTAGGAATTCCCCCCTGCCCTTTTCAGTATATGGGAGGGAGGGGGTCGCGCGAATCGCCCCGAATGACGATTTTTGGCGCGTGAACTGCCCATATGCTCGTCAGGTCCCGCAAACTCAGTACCGGGGAGCACT